>CAYTDW010000077.1:0-8296 GCA_964436585.1 uncultured Halioglobus sp.
ACGCCGGCGACGTGATCGCACAGCTCGACGCGGCTGCTCTCGCGCTGGAGCGCAGCGCTGCGCAGGCGGAGGCAAGCCGTGTGGCTGCTATGCTGGCGAAGGCCGAGCGGAGAGTGAAGCGCGCCGCCGATCTGCAAGGCAAGGGCTACGTTGCACGCGAGGCGCTGGACGATGCCGAAGCCGAGCGCGCGGTGCTGGCGGCGCAGAGCCGCACGGTGCAGGCCCGGCTGTCGATCGTGGAAGACCAGCTTGCGCGCACCGTGATCCGCGCGCCGCTGGCTGGTCGCGTGGAACGGCGAATGGCTTCGGAAGGCGATTACCTGCACCGTGGCTCGCCGGTGGTGGAGCTCGCCACCAGCGGCGAGTTGCGTGCGTTGCTGCCTTTCCCTGAACAGCAGGCCGTTCAGCTCGCCGCCGGGCAGGCGGTGCGGCTCAGTTCCCCGGTCGATCCTGGTCGCGACGCCAGCGGCACGATCAGCGAGTTGCGCCCGGCCGTGGGCGAGGCTAGCAGGGCGGTGTGGGTAATCGTCGATATCGCGAACCCAGGCGCCTGGCGCCCCGGCGCCACCGTGCACGGGGAGATCGTGGTCACAACCCGCACCAACGCGGTGGTGGTCCCGCTGCAGGCAATCGTGCGCCGCCCTGCGGGCGAGGTCGTGTACGTGATCGAGGGTGCGCGCGCCCTGCAGCGCGTGGTGCAATTGGGCGAGCGGCTCGATAATGAGGTGGAGATCCTCGCCGGAGTCGCCGCCGGCGAGCGCGTCGCGGTGGATGGCGCCGCCTACCTGACAGACAATGCAGCGGTGCGCCTGACTGGGGACGCGCAGTGAACCTGCCGGAACTGGCGATACGCCGCCATGTACTGGCCTACATGCTGTCGCTGGTGTTCGTACTGTTCGGGGTGATCAGCTTCCAGCGCATCGGGGTCGACCGGTACCCAAATTTCGAATTCCCGATGATCACCGTGGTCACCCGGTTGCCCGGTTCCGATCCGGGCATCATCGATGCCAGCCTCAGCAACCCGATCGAGAAGGCGGTCAACTCGATCTCGGGCATCGATCATGTCGAGTCCATTTCCGCACCGGATATTTCTGTCGTGCGCATTAGGTTCGCGCTGGAGAAAGACCTGGATGTCGCCTTCGACGAGGCGCAGGCCAAGGTCGCACAGATTCTACCGTTGCTACCCGAGGAGGCGGAGCCGCCTGTGGTGGCCAAGGTTGAGATCGGCAGCCAGCCCGCGATCTGGCTCACGCTCTCGGGCGACCGCACGGCGCAGCAACTCAACACTTACGCCACCAATGTGATCAAGAAGCGCCTGGAGACGATCTCCGGTGTCGGCGAGGTGCGCATCGGCGGCGAACGCAGGCGCACCATCCGCGTAAACGTGGATCCCGACCGCCTGGCTGCTTTGGGCGTGACGGTGCAGGACCTCCAACTCGCGTTCCGCCGCGAACACGTACGGTTGCCCGGCGGCTTCCTGGTCGATGGTCCGCGCGAGGACCTGCTCGACGCGGACCTCGAGTTCCACGACCTGGGGTCGCTGGCCGCGATGATCGTGCGCGATCGTGAGGGTGCGCCGGTGCGGCTCAGCGACGTGGCCGATATCGAGGACGGCCTGGCAGACTTCCGCCTTATGGCGCGTTTCAACGGCAAGCCTACCGTCGGTATCGGCGTGGTGAAGGTGCAGGGCGCGAACACCGTGGCGGTGGTGAAGGAAGTGGAGCGGCGCCTCGCCGAAGAAATCATCCCCCGGTTGCCGCCGGGCATGCAGGTGGAGATCGCACACAACGAGGGCGATCTGATCCAGCAGATCGTTTACGCGTTGAATGAGCACCTCGTGCTCGGCACGGTGCTGACCGCGCTGGTGGTGCTGCTATTTCTGCGCAACCTGGGCTCCACCCTGATCGTCGCCGCGGCGATACCGGTATCGCTGCTTGGCGCCGTCGCGGTAATCTACTTTTTAGGTTTCACCTTCAACATCATGACCCTGCTCGGCCTGCTGCTGCTGATCGGCGTGTTGGTTGACGACGCGATAGAGGTGCTGGAGAGTGTTTTCCGACACCGCGAGGAATCGGCAGTCGACCCGGTAGCGGCAACGCTACAGGGCACCCAGGAAGTCGTTACAGCAGTGCTGGCAGCCAGCCTCACGCTGGTGTGCATCTTCGTACCGGTGGTGTTCATGCAGGGCGTGGCGGCCCGCATGTTTCAATCCTTCGCGGTGGTGGTGGCGGCGGGCGTGCTGGTGTCGTTGCTCGTGTCGCTGACACTCACGCCGATGCTGTGCGCGCGCCACCTGCGGATTGGTGGCAACCAGGGCGCGCTCTCGCAGCGCCTGGGCCGGGCCTTCGATGCGCTGGAGGATTTCTACCGTCGTGTACTGGACCTGGCCCTGCTGCGGCGCTGGGGTGTCGTACTGCTGACGATCCTCGCGGTTCTGTCCAGCGGTTGGCTGTTCGGGCGCATCGGCAAGGGCTTCTTTCCCGACCAGGACGACGGCTATTTCCTGGTCACGGTGAAGGTGCCGCTGGGCTCGTCCATAGAGCACACTATTGAACGGCTGGAGCAAGTCGAGGGCGTGCTGTCGCGCCAGCCCGAGGTCGACGGCCAGTTCGCGACCATTGGACAGAACGATGCGGGTCAGGTCAGCCAGGCCACGGTGATCGTACACCTGAGGCCCTGGCGCGAACGTGGTGCTTCGCAACCCGAGGTGATCCACCGCCTGGCTGCTCAGTTCGCGGAGATCCCCGGGGTAGAGGCGTTTCCCTCGCCGGCATCGCCGATCGGCGGCATGCGCGGGGAGCCGCTGCATTTTGTGCTGCTGGGGCCTGATCTGGAAGGTGTGGGCCGCGAGGCGACCAGGCTCAAGGAGCGCTTCGCCCTGGATCCGGAGCTGGGCAGGATAGATCTCGATGTGCAGCTTGATCTGCCGCAGCAGCGCCTTCATGTGGATCGCGATCAACTGGCGCGTGTGGGGCTCAGCGCCGAGGACGTGGCGATGGCACTGGGCGTGCTGGCGGGCGGTCGCGATATTGCCTACTACAATGATGAACCGGGCGATGGCGAGCGCTACAAGGTGAGGCTGAAAGCTGCCGAAGGCACGCTGGCGCGTGCGGAAGACATCGCCAGGCTCTACCTGCGCACGCCAGGCGGCGAGCTGATGCGACTCGACACGGTCACACGGCTCGAGCCGGTGCTGGGGCCCGCCGTGATCGCCCGCTACGACCTGCAGTATGCCGCCAACTTCCGCACCGCGCCTACCATCTCCGAGGGTGAGGCCGGCGCGCGCGTAATAGCGATCGCAAAAGACATGCTGCCGCCCGGCTTTCACGTGGAGCTCGCGGGGCGTGCCGAGGAGTTCAAGAAGACATCCGGTTACATGGCGATGGCCTTCGTCACCGCGCTGTTGCTGGTCTACATGGTACTGGCCAGCCAGTTCAATTCCTTCGTGCAGCCGGCGATGGTCATGATCGCGCAGCCACTGGCGATCATCGGCGGTGTGTTCTCGCTGTGGGCGTTCGGCCACACCTTGAACATCTTCTCCATGATCGGCCTCACGCTGTTGGTGGGACTGGTGGCCAAGAACTCGATTCTGCTGATCGACCTCGCCAACCAACTGCGGGAGAAGGGCATGGGCGTGGACGCCGCGCTGCGGCAGGCCTGTCCGATCCGCATGCGGCCGGTACTGATGACCTCCGCGACTATCGTGCTTGCAATGCTGCCCGCCGCTCTCGGCGTGGGCGCCGGCTCTGACACCAATGGCCCGCTGGCGGTGGCGGTGATTGGCGGCATGGTCAGTTCCACGCTGCTCACACTGGTCGTGGTGCCGGCGGTATATTCCCTGGTCGAGAATGCCCGTGCGCGCCGGGCGATGAGGGTTTAGCGGGATATAGCAGAGTCGGCGGGATAGCTGATCAGCCGAAAGACAAGGGTAGATTTTTAAAAGGACAGGGCGTTTAATCTTCCTGGCATCGAAGTGTTCTACCCGGCGTAAACACAACATCGCGAACTTCAGAAGAATAAGGAGAATAAAATGAGTAAGCCATTCGCCCTCGGGGCCGCAGTCGCACTGTCAATCACCGCCTGGCCGGCGCTCGGACAGCTCCAACTGGAAGAGGTCGTGGTTACCGCACAGAAGCGCGAGCAGGGCCTGCAGGACGTCCCGATCTCGATCATCGCAGTCTCTGGCGAGCGGATCGCCGACGCCGGCATCACCGGCCTGCAGGAATTGACGCTCTACACGCCGAACGTCAAGATCAACAGCGGCTCGGCCTCGCCGAACCTGTTCGTCCGCGGTGTCGGTTCGGGCACTAACGCCGGCTTCGAGCAATCGGTGGGCATGTTCATCGACGGCGTCTATTCCGGCCGGGGCGCACTCGCCAACGTGCCGATGACCATGGACCTGCAGCGCGTCGAGATCCTGAAGGGCCCACAGGGCATCCTCTTCGGCAAGAGCACCATCGGGGGGGCGATCAACATCACCACGGCCCGCCCGGGCGATGAGTTCGAGGGCTCGGTGGAGGCCTACGCCGCGCCGGAGGACGGCGAGCAGATCTACACCGGTGTCGTCACCGGCCCGCTTGGCGAAACCCTGAGCGGGCGCCTCGCGGTGCGCTACGAGGGCATGGACGGCTGGTGGGAGAACGAGACCCTGGACAAGGAGGGCCCCGACAAGGACAACACCTACGCGCGCGCCTCGCTGCTGTGGGATGCCAGCGACACGGTTGAGGTGCTGGCCAAGTACGAGTACGGCGATTTCAATGTCGCTGAGATCCCGTTCACCATCTACCAGACCGACGGTCCGATCAACTTCCTGGGGCAGGAAGTATTCCCGGTGGTGGACGACGATGGCGAGAAGGGTGCGAATGACAAGTCTGCGGTGAGTGATAACCGCACCGACGTGGCTGTGCTCACTGTCAACTGGGACGTCGACTTCGCGACATTCACCTCGATCTCGGCCTATTCGGCCTACGACAATGCCCGGGTGACGAATGATGACGCGTCTCCCGTGGTTGCGCTTGACCGCACGCTCGACGAGGAATTCGAGCAGTGGAGCCAGGAACTGCGCCTGGTTTCACCCGGTGGCGAGACCATCGACTGGATCGTTGGTGCCTACTACGAACAGACCGAGCTCGACATCAGCCGCCTCACCCGCTCACTCGACTTCGCCCAGATCGGCCCCCTCGGTGTGCGCGGCGCGCTATACTCACCCACTCCCACGCCGCCCGGCGTGTTTGATCAGGAGACCGAGGGCGGTGCGCTGTTTGCCCAGGGCACCTGGAATATCACTGACATCTACCGCGCCACGGCCGGTATCCGCTATGGTCAGGAGGACAAGGAACTTGACAAGATAACCTACGCGCCGGGCCTGCGCGTGCGTGCCGGAACCACGCTGCCAGCGGCGAACACTCTCGTCTACTCGAACCCCGCCAACCTGCAGTCTTTCGAGACTCTGCGCAGCCACAACTTTACCGGGCTCAAGCGAGACGAGGACAAGCCGACCTACTCGCTGAATTTCCAGTGGGACGCGACTGAAGATACGATGCTCTACGTCGCCGCCAGCACCGGCTTCAAGGCCGGCGGTTATGACGAGGCATACTCAAGCGCGGGCTACACCATCAGCCTGGTAGACCCTTTCACCGGCGCGCCGATAGATGCCAACGGCGACGGTGTGGGCGATACGGTGCCCGGCGCTGATCCCTCGATCCTCGAGTACGAGCCCGAGGAAGTGGTGGCCTACGAAATCGGGTCCAAGATGAGGCTGTTCGATGGCGCCGCGGAGCTGAACATGGCGGCTTTCCTCATGGAGTACGACGACCTGCAGGTGAGCTCGCTGGTGGGCGACGTGTTCCGCGTCACCAATGCCGGCCAGGCCACCAGCCAGGGTTTTGAGGCCGACGGACGCTGGCTGATCAGCGAGAACCTCACCATGGGCGCCGCAATTGCCTACCTGGATGCCACCTACGACGACTTCACCGGCGCGACCTGCACGATTCCGCAAAGCGCACGCCCGGCCGAGAACCCCGGCTGCCTCGACGCCAATGGCGTGCAGATCACCGCGCCCCTCGCCGCCGGTGGCCAGGACCTCAGCGGCGAGACGCTGCTGTTCGCGCCGGAGTGGAGCGCCAACTGGAATATCGAGTACATTTTCCCGTTGGGCGACCGCCTGGAACTGGTAAACGGACTCGATATGAACTACTCCGACGAATTCGACTCGGCGCTGGACCTGGATCCTGCCACCCACCATGACGACTGGACGATGTGGAACGCACGCATCGCCTTGCAGAGCACGGATGCCGTGTGGTCGGTGGCGTTCCTGGCCAAGAACTTTACCGATGAGCGCATCAATGTCTGGCAGAACGACGTGGCACTCAGCAACAGCAACAGCTACTTCGCGGTGCCCGAACGACCGCGCGTGTATGCCATTCAGGCGCGCTATCGCTTCTGATCCAGGGCGCGCCGCATGCTACATATCGAACAGGGTGTGCGACCCCGGCATCATAAACCGGGGCTGAGATCGGTACTCGCCAAGTTCGCCTTTGCGATGGCGATTACGATGCTGCATCAGGCGGCGCTCGCGGCATCTACAGCAGGAGGCGCGGATGAGCGCCCCAACATCGTGCTGATGCTATCCGACAACCTCGGCTTCGGCGAGATCGGCGTTTACGGCGGCGGCCTGCTTCGAGGCGCACCGACGCCGCGTCTCGACCAACTCGCTGCCCAGGGTATGCGACTGACCAACTTCAACGTGGAGGTCGAATGCACGCCCTCACGCTCAGCGCTGATGACCGGGCGCATGCCGGTGCGCTCGGGTACCTGGCGGGCGGCCGTTGCCGGCCTGCCGGGCGGTCTGGCACCGTGGGAGGTAACGGTCGCCGAAGCGCTGTCCACGGGCGGTTATGACACCGCCATGCTCGGTAAATGGCACCTCGGCGACTCGCCAGGCCGCTATCCGACCGACCAGGGCTTCGACAGCTGGTGGGGATTCCCGTTCTCGACCAATGTTGCCACCTACCCCAGTCGCGTCGGCTTCGACCCCCAGGTCAGCAAGGTACCGATGCTGATGGAGGCCCTGCGAGGTGAGCAGGTGCGCGAAACCGAGCCATACACGATCGACAACCGGCCGCTGATCGATGCACGCATCGCGGACAAGGCAAGCGAGTACATCGACGCGCACAGAAACGCGGAGCGTCCGTTCTTCCTGTTCGTGTCGTGGTCGCTGATGCACCACCCGTACCTTCCACACCCCGATTTCGCCGGCAAGTCAGGCAACGGGCCGTTCGCTGACATGATGGTTGAGCACGATTACCGGGTGGGACAGGTGCTGGACGCCATCGAGTCCGCTGGCCTGACGCGCAAGACCCTGGTCGCCTACGCCAGCGACAATGGCCCCGACGCGGCTGATTTCCCGGTGGTTTCCAACTCGGGCCCGTACCGCGGTTATCTGGGAAGCGCCTACGAGGGATCGATCCGCACGCCGCTGCTGGTTCGTTGGCCCGGGCAGGTGCCCACGGGAGCCAGCAGCAACGAGATCGTATCGATGGTGGACCTGTTCCCGACGCTGGCGAAGCTCGCCGGCGCTGATGTGCCAAGCGACCGCGAAATCGATGGTCGCGACCAGAGCGCACTGCTCCTCGGCCGGTCTACCCGGTCGGCGCGCGAGAGCGTGCTGGTGTTCTCGGGACCGACGCTGCTGGCGGTCAAGTGGCGGCGCTTCAAGGTATTTCTGACCGGCGACGATCCGGCGCATAGCGATCGTCACTGGCAGCGCTTGTGGGCGCCGCTCGCCTTCAATGTGGAGCAGGACCCGCGCGAGGAGATCGACATCGCTACGGACAACTTGTGGCTGCTGGAGCCCGTGATGCGCGAGGTCTATCTGTTTCTATTCAGCCTGGCGAAGGAAGGACTGATCCTGCCCGGCGGCGAGGAGCCCGAGGATGCCAACGTCGAGATCCCGTTCCAGACGCCCGAGCAGCTCGAGCGTTCAATGTCTGCTATCCGCTGGAGTGTAATCAAGTCGCGCGTGAAGTCGACGCTGGGCGTCGGGGAGGACTGAATTACGATCGATAGTACTGAGACAAGGGGCTGCCACCTGGGAATGGGCAGCCCTGTCTGCTATCTGCTGCAGAAACGCGCGATACCCTGCGATCACACTCAAAGGCGCTTCCACCTGCGGATAATGACCGACAAGCGCAAGCGATTGCAGGTAAGCCGGTTCGCCCACCACCTCCACAAAACGCGCCACCATGTGAGCGCCCGACACCGGGTCCATCGCGCCATTGATCAGTCACAGCGGCAC
>CAYTDW010000078.1:0-8278 GCA_964436585.1 uncultured Halioglobus sp.
GGCGAACACGTTGTTGACGTAGCTGGGGGAGAACTGTTGCGCCGCCCAGAGACCAAAAAAGGCGCCAAATGCGGCGAAGGGTGTGCCTAACAGCACGCTGAACGGCAGGGCCCAGCTCTCGTACTGCGCCGCCAGCACCAGGAATACCAGCAGGATCGCCAGGGCGAAAAACGGCAGGGGATTGGGCGACGCCTTTTCCTGGTAGGACATGTCGGACCATTGGTAGCCCATGGTGTCCGGGAGAGTGGCTGCCGCCACCTCCTCCAATGCGGTCAGCGCCTGGGCCGAGCTGTAGCCAGGCGCAGGCGCACCGGAAATCTCCGCGGAGCGAAACAGGTTAAAACGGTTGGTGAATTCAGGGCCGCTGGTCGGCCCCGTTGAAAGCAGCGTATTCAATGGGACCATATCGCCCGCCGCGCTGCGTACGAAGAACAAACCAAGTTGCTCCGGACTGCGGCGGAATTCGGGCTCTGCCTGCACGTAGACCTTGTAGACGCGCCCGAAGCGGTTGAAATCGTTGACATAGGAACTGCCCAGCAATGCGCCGAGTGTCGTGTTGACGTCCTCGAAGGGCACGCCGGTCTTGAGTACCTTATTGCGGTCGATGTCCGCGAATATCTGTGGAACACTGGCGCGAAACATCGTCGCGATACGACCGATCTCAGGGCGCTCTTTGGCGGCGGCGATGAATTTCTGCGCCTCATCTGCGAGAAATTCCGGGGTGCCGCCGGATTTGTCCTGCAACTGCAGCGTAAACCCGGAACCGGTTCCCAGGCCCGGTATCGCCGGCGGACCAAATGCTCCGACCATAGCCTCGGGAATCTTCCGGGCGAACTCCTTGTTCAGCGCCGCCGCCACTCCGTTGGCATGCGTTTCCGGCGTCGTGCGCTCGCCCCATTCCTTGAGCTGTATAAAGAAAAAGCCCATGTTTGACGAGTAGGCGCCGGTAATAAGGCTGTAACCGGTAATGGTCACATATGCCTCGATTGCTTCGTTCGCGGCCAGCACGGACTCGACCTTCTTCATAACTTCATCTGAGCGCTGTAAGGAACTGGCATCCGGCAGCATCGCGTTGACCAGCAGGTAGCCCTGGTCCTCTTCGGGCACGAAACCCGCCGGAATTCGACCGACTAGAAAAACCGTTAGGCCCGATAGAATGACAATGAACAGCAGGCTGCGCATCATCTTGCGCACCAGTATCCCGGTAAAGCCGACGTAGGCATCGGTACCCCGACCGAAAACCCGGTTGAATCGGTCGTAAAAGGGCGTCAGGAAGCTGCGTTGGCCGTGCGTGGGTTTCAGCATCATGGCAGCGAGCGCAGGCGACAGCGTGAGCGCATTGAACGCCGACAGCAGTACCGAAATAGCGATCGTAATGGCGAACTGCTGGTAGAAGCTTCCGGTAATGCCCGGAATAAAACCCACAGGCACGAATACCGCGGTCAGTATCAGGGCAATCGCCACCACGGGACCGGATACTTCCTTCATCGCCTGACGGGTAGCGTCCTTCGGCGCCATACCCTGCTCAATATGGTGCATCACCGCCTCGACCACTACGATCGCGTCATCGACGACTATCCCAATCGCCAGCACCAAACCCAGCAGCGACAGCACATTGATCGAGAAGCCGAGCAGCGGAAAAAACATGAAAGCACCGATCAACGAGACCGGTACCGTAAGCAAGGGAATAAGTGTGGCACGCCAGTTCTGCAGGAAAATAAAAACCACGAGAATCACCAGCGCGATCGCCTCGAACAGGGTATGCACAATCTCGGTGATGCCTTCGCTAACCGGCAGCGTCGTATCCAGTGAAACCCCGTATTCCAGGTCATTGGGGAACCGCTCGGAGAGTTCGGTCATGGTCGCCTTGACGCGCTCCGCGACTTCCAGCGCGTTGGTGCCTGGAATCTGGAACAGCGTGATGACGGCGGCGGGTTGGCCGTCGAGGCGACCGATGGAGTTATACAACTGGGTGCCGAGCTCGATCCGTGCGACATCCTTGAGGAACACCTGGGTGCCGTCGGGATTGGATCGAATGATGATGTCGTCGAACTGCTCCGCAGTCAGCAGCCTGCCCTGGGTGCGCACGGTATAGGTGTACTCGGTGTCCGGTGCCGCAGGCGCCCCACCGATCTGGCCGGCAGGACTGAGCTGGTTTTGCTGATTGATGGCATTCACGATATCCGGCACCGTGATGCCCAGTTTGGCGATGCGATCGGGCCGTAGCCAGATCCGCATGGCATAGTCGCTGCCGCCCAGCAGGTTCACCTGACCAACACCCGGAATGCGCGCCAGGCTGTCCACGACGTTGATAGATGCGTAGTTTGAGAGAAAATTGTTGTCGTAGCTACCCTTGGGCGAGCTGAGGGTCAGAACCAGCAGCGGAAAGGAAAGAGATTTTTTTACCGAGACCCCGTAGTTTTTCACCGCCTGGGGCAGCATCGGCGTCGCCTCTGACACGCGGTTCTGCGTCAGAACGTTTGCCGTGTCCAGATTGGTACCCACATCGAAACTCACCTTGAGCGTGAGCGTGCCGTCATTGGCATTGGTCGACTTCATGTAGATTGAATTCTCAACGCCGTTCATCTTCTGCTCGAGCGGCGTGGCGACCGAAGCCTCCACATCGGTGGCGCTGGCGCCAACGAAAGTGGTGGTGACCTGCACCATCGGCGGTACAATCTCGGGGTATTGTGAGATGGGCAGGCTGGCCATGGCCACCAGGCCAAGCAGCACCATGATGATGGAAATCACCATGGCGACAATAGGGCGGCGAATGAAGAAATCGCCCATTGCTAGCGCTCGGCTCTTTTGGCAGTGCCGTCGGTAGCGCTGCCGGCGGCGGCGGCTGGCGATGGGGCGGCGACGGGCACGGCATTGACGCTCATGCCGTCGCGCAGGCGCTGCAGGCCCTCGACCACCACCTTCTCGCCGGACTTGAGGCCCTCCTCGATAACCCAGAGGTCGCCCACCCGGGGGCCCACCTTGACGCCGCGTATGCTCACCTTGCCGTCCGCGTCGACCACCGCCACATTGTAGCGATCCTGCAATTCCTGGACGGCCCGCTGCAGCACCAGCAGGGCGTCCCTCCTTATTTCCACCGCAAAACGTGCCCGGCCGTATTGCCCGGGACGCAACAGCCTGTCCGGGTTGGGGAAAGCCACCTGGAGCGACAGTGTACCGGTGGTTGCGTCAACCGCCCGCTCGACCGCCTCAAGCGTGCCTTCATAGGGATAGACGCTGCCATCTGCCAGCAGCAGCTTTATGCCCAGTCCCTCACCGGCTCGGGAGGCACCGCGCGCGTCCATGTCGCGCGACAGGCGCAGGTAATCCGCTTCGCTGATGCCCCCGCGAAACAGAATGGGATCGACATTTGATACCGTGGTGAGCAGGGTGCTTTCGTTGGCGCCCACCAGGTTGCCGGCCTTCACCTCGGTGATGCCCACGATACCGTCTATGGGGGATGTGATACGGGTATAGCCGAGATCAAGTTCTGCCTTGTCCACAGCAGCCCTGTCCGCATCCACCGCAGCCCGGGCGGCGTTCTCGTTGGCCAGCGCGTTGTCCAGTTCCTGCAGGCTCACGGCCTGCTGTGCCGCCAGCGGCTTCATCCGGTTCACCGTTATGGTGGCCTGGTCCAGTCGCGCCTGGTTATTGGCCAGGTTGGCCCTGGCCTGGGCCAGCGCTGCCTCCAGCGGTTTCGGGTCGATCTGGTAGAGGAGATCGCCCTTGCGTACAAAAGAACCCTCGGTGAAGTTGATGCTATCGAGGAAACCCTCCACCCGGGCGCGGATATCGACATCCTGCGAGCCCCGGGTCTGGCCCACGATCTCCATGTAGATCGGCACGTCCTGCTGGATTACCTCGGCCACGTAGACTTCGGGGACAGCCGCTGCGGGCGCTTCATCGCCCGCGCAACCCGCCAGCATCGTCAACAGCAGACCGGTGGTTGCGAATGCCAGTTTGCGCTTCATGCCGCGTTGCCTCAGGGGGAAGGTGGGTGGTGAAATGCCCATGGATTCATTGCGCCTCGGGCCAGTGCCGAGACTCTACCTGACGAGGGTATGAACTGCAAAGTGAGGTCATCACATATGAAGTAACCAACCACAGCCGCCACCAGAATCCGGCGCCGCTGGATTTTCGCAGGCCAAAACAACACTGGCAAGCGGTATTTGGGCGATTAGTGGCATAGGCCGTTGGATTTGTGTGGATTTCCGCTGCCGCTGGCGTCGAATTAGCGCTAACATTAAAAATAGCAAATGTTCGCGAGGAGTGTTGGTCATGCGTATTTTCAGCTGTTGCCTGGCGTGCCTGCTGGGCCTGGCACTGGGCGGCACAGCCAGCGCGCAGGTGTATGAAAGCAAGGACGCCCAGGGCAACCCGGTGTTCAGCGACAAACCCTCGGCGGGCGCCGAGGTGGTGAAGGTTCCACCCACCAACAGCGCCGACCCGGTGGCGGACGCGCCCGAGCGGCCAGAGCCGGCAGCGGCACCCCGCCCAGGCAAGGGCGCTACCGCACCTGGCCAGCGGGCAAAGACCACGGAAGACGACGATGACGATGACCCGTACTTCTATTACGGGGGTGCCGATGTCGACGAAGAGAAGGCCCAGGAGCGACGGGAGGAAGCCAGGGAGCGGCGCGAGGAAGGCGCCGGCAGGCCGGATGGGGAGCGACCGCCCGGGGCGACAACACTACCCGCCACGCCACGCCGCGCCGCGGGCGGGGGAAGGCGCTAGTTCCGTCTGCTCGAATCCGTCGACTGGCGCCCGAACGACAGGCCTGGCATCAGGACTGTTGCCAGGGCAGGCCCGCCGCCCGCCAGCCACCGACCGTGTTGCGCCGGCCGCTGGCGTCCTTGTCGCCCTCGAAACCCTCGAGCACGTTGTAGCAGCGCTTGAAACCGGCAGCGGCAAGCGTCGTTGCAGCCATATGGGAGCGACCCCCGGAGCGACACAAAAACAGCAGGGGAGTATCCTTGTTGCCGGCAGCGGCCTCGATCGCATGCCCGAACAGCGCATTCAGGGCATTGCCCGGATAGCTCATCAGCTCGATTTCGATCGCGCCCGGCACGCGTCCGACCCAATCCCACTCGGCCCTGGTGCGCACATCGACCAATTTCGCCTCGGGCAGCAGTTGCAGGACTTCATACGCTTCCGCGGGCGTGAATGCCCCGGCATAGGGGGCAGCCAGTTTGGCAGCACGGCCCTGGGCCAGTTCCAACAGTTCGCTCAAACGATCCATAAATTACTCTCCTGCGCTAGTTTGCGCGCACCAGGTCGCCGGTATCGAAATCCACTTTCATGGAAAACTGGATGCGATAATCCGAGCCGACCTCGCCGGAAACATCCTCACGCTGGCCCCAGATGAACTCGGTGCCCAGCATCACGTGCTCGCGGGGATAGTGCAGCAGGTTGATCTGCGCGATCTGGCCCCGCTTGAATTCGTTCCCGGCCTGCCCGGCTGATGTATCCAGGTCTATCCCGGACCAGCCAAAGGAGGTCGACCACTGCTCGTTCCAGTAGTGGTCGTAGTAGGTGCTGATACCCCACAGGGGCACCGCCTCGGCATCCGCCTGGAGGATATTGGCCGAGTCGGGGGCGATGTCCAGGCCGCCGTCGTTCATGTAATTGCCGACACCCTCACCGTAGACCACCTGTAGCTTGGCCACATCTTTACCGACGGTATTAAGGCCCGCGCTGGTATTGATACCCCAGCCGACCTCATAGTCATCGGACCCGGTATCGAGCCGCTCGTAGCCGAGCTTGCGGACGATACCCGCCACCTTGTAGTGGCCGAAGTCGCCGCTGCCACGGTAGCTGGCGGTCAGGTCCGGCAGGTCCTCGTAGGACTGGAACACCTCCTCGGCCGTGGAGCCCGTGGACTCGCAATCGGGGGTGGCAGTGGGCAGGTCGCAGTTGTCCGAATCCCGGAACCGCCCGACCGAAAGAGCGGTACTGGGATCTTCTATACTCACTGCAAATATGTCGTCACCCATGGGGAAGCTGTACCGCGCCTGCTTGTTGCGGTAGAACACCATGCCCGTGGGGCCCCAGTAATCAACGGTATTGGGGAAGATGTCGATATCCATGAAGTTGGACCAGGTCTGGCCCATGCCAAAATCCTTGTAGGTGGCCCAGGCATGGCGCAGGCGCGGCGTGGTCTGGCCCTCATCCACCCCTACGCCGTACAACTCGCCTTCGAGCTTATAGGTCACGTCATCGCCGTAGCTGCCCCTGACACCGAGCCTCGACTGGCGCACGCTGAAGATGAAGTCGCCGTCATTGCCAAAGGTGCCGCTCTGGGTCGGGATCGTGGTCACCCGCAGCGTGTCCTGCCAGTCGGGGTCCACCCGCTTGAAATCATAAATCGCGTCCGCCATGACGAAGCCGTAGAGATCGGCGGTGAGGCGAGCCGGGGCCGGGGCCGCCGAGCTCGCCGTTGCCGGCACCGCTGCAATGCCCTCCTGCGGGACGGGTTGTTCAGACACAACCACACCCCCCGCAGAAGTGGGTTCCGGGGCAGCGGTCTGCCCCGCCTTCATGCGCTTGAGCTCCGCATCCATGGCTTCCAGCATGCGCTGCTGTTGCTGCATGACAGCCTTTTGCTGGTTCAGCTGCTGCTCCAGCGCGGCAATTCTCTCCGCCTCCGTGGCGGCATCCGCATTGAGCGCATAGGAGGCGCATACAATGGCCACTGGCAGCAGGGCTTTCCCGGTTCTTAACATGTGATCGTTCTCCGCTTAATTTCGACGTCGTTACTTGATCGGTGTCACTTCATAGGGGTTGCCGCCCAGCGCATTGGAGATGTCGGCTATCGCCTTCTGTGCGCGCACACTGTTACCTGCGGCATCCAGCGGCGGCGAGATCACCGCGATGCCGAAGCGCCCCGGGGAAACGGCAATGATGCCGCCGCCCACGCCGCTCTTCGCGGGCAGGCCGGTGAGGTACAGCCACTGGCCGGAATCGTCATACAGGCCGGCGGTAGCCATCACCGCGAGCACTTCGGCCACGTTCTCATTCTTCATTACCTGCTTGCCGCTGACCGGGTTGCGGCCGCCGTTGGCCAGGGTGGCCGCCATCATCGCCAGGTCGCGGGCATTGACGTTGACCGAACACTGTTCGGTATAGATATCGGTCGCCCGGGCGGGGTTGTCCTTGATGCGCCCGTAGGCGTACATGAGCTGGGCGATCGCCTGGTTGCGCTGGTTGGTGGCCGCCTCGGAGTCAAATACCTCCTTGTTGACGGCAAGTTTGCGCCCGGCGAAGTCGTTGTAATAGCTGAGTATCTTGTTCCAGATTTCCTCCCGGGAGCCGCCCGAGACCATGCTGGTCGCGGTGATCGCGCCGGCGTTGACCAGGGGGTTCATCTGCGCGCCCTTGTACTGCTCAACCGCGACAATGGAGTTGAACACCTGGCCGGTGGCGTCCACGCCCATATTGTTGAAAATGGCGTCGGGCCCCTGCTCCTCCATCACCAGCGCCATGGTGAATACCTTGGAGATGGACTGGATGGATACCTCGGAGCTGACGTCGCCGGCGGTGTAGACCTTGCCATCCGGCGTGACCAGGGCGATGCCGAAAATATTGGGGTCGACCTTGGCCAGCGCCGGGATGTAATCCGCGTTGGCCCCTTCCTGCAGGGTCTTGTATTTCGCATGGGCCGCGTTCAGGGCCGCCTCGATATCGGCTTTCTTCAATGGCTCCGCCGCCTGCAGCCCGGTTGCCAACAGAAACGCGGACAGCATTGCAACCGATTTTACAAAAACTGAGACTCGCATAATATTTCCTTCAGTGACAATGTGTTACAAAAAAACTTGCCGGTACAACAGCGTTGCCCGGCAGCATGGCTGGCAAAGTGCAAGTAGACTAAGGTTTTTCAAATTACAAAACAACGCGCGCGTAACTTACGTTGATACCGATCAATATATACTCTCCTCCGGGGCGCTTGCGTCTGTTTACGCATCAGAACTCGTAGAACATCGCCTGGATAGCCTTGGGGTCCGTGGTCCGGGTCAGGGCCAGTTGCAGCAGCACCCGCGACTTGGGCGGGTTGAGCTCGCCGGATGCGACAAAGCCCATATCGTCGTCATTCACCTCGTTGTTGCGCAGTACCAGGCCCGCCGGCAGTCGGGTGCTGCGCACGACAACGACGCCGGCCGCCGCGGCTTGCTTGCAGGCATCCAGCGCGGGCGTGGTCATATTGCCATCGCCGACGCCGGCAATCACTATGCCCCTGGCACCGTTTTTGACGGCGGCCTCGATCAGGTCGGCGCTCATATTG
>CAYTDW010000079.1:0-8259 GCA_964436585.1 uncultured Halioglobus sp.
TGGAAGTCCTCCAGCCGCCGCACCTGCCCCAGGTAGGGCAGCAGCCACTGCTCCAGTTCCGCCAGCAGCGCCTTGTCAGACAGGTCGGGCCAGCGGGTGTCGCGCCCGCCCGCAGGATCCGCCTGGCGCAACAGCATGACCCGGGCGCGCCACTGTCGCAGGGCCGGGGTCCAGGGCAGAATCTCCAGACCCTTCTTGCGCAACATACCCAGCAGGGCAGTGCTGCGCGCCTCCTCCGATACCTGCGCCAGGGGTTCGCTGGTCAGCAGGATGCAGCCCACCATGCGGCGCTTCTGGGCGACAAACTGGTCGGCCCGGTAATCCCACTCCACCAGTTCCTCATCCCGCACCAGGTGCGAAAGAATGCCCTTGAACGTGTCGGGATCGAGGCTGCCGGCGCCGTAGATGCGATCGATGGCCTCCCCCGCGTGGCCGCCGATTTCTGCGACCGCCAGCCAGGCAGAACCCACCAGGGCATCCTCCGCCGGCAACACGGCGCTGCGACCATTGGCCAGCAGGTAGCGGGTGCCATCAGCACCGGGCCGCAGCCGGGCGATGCGGTCCGGGTAGGCGCTGGCGAGCAGCACGCCGACCACGTTTTCCAGCACCACCCCGATGGCCGCCCGGCCCGCCTTGTGAAACTGGTGGTCCAGGCACAGGCGGGCGAGATTCCTGGCCTGCTGCCAGATCCGCTTGAACCAGCTCTGCAGCTCGGGCGGGCAGGGACGCTCGCCCATGAGCAGCGCCAGGGTGTGGCCGATATCGGTATCCTGCGCCGCCAGCGGGTTGCGCTCCGACAGGACAGCGGCCAACAGGCAAGCGGTTTCCTGGGCGTTGATATCGGCGCCCACCAGCAGCATATGCGCCAGCCGCGGATGCAGCGGCATCTGCGCCATGCGCACGCCCTGGGGCGTCAGCTGGTACCTGCCCTCGCGGTTGCGATACACCGCGCCGCAGGTTTCCAGTACGCCCAGGCCCTGCTGGAAAGCAGGCAGCGGCGGTGCATCGAGCCAGGCCAGCTCCGCCGGTTGGTCGACACCCCAGGACAGCAGCTGCAGCGCCAGCGGGGCCAGGTCGGCCTGCAGAATTTCCGGGGTGGCGTGGGCCACCAGACGATGATCCTGCTCCTCGCTCCAGAGGCGATAGCAAAAACCGGGGCCGAGCCGGCCGGCCCGCCCCTCGCGCTGGCGGGCGGAGGCCTTCGAGATTCGCCTGGTGGTCAGGCGCGTCATGCTGGTGGCGCTGTCAAACACACCCTCGCGCACCAGTCCCGAGTCCACCACCACCTCTATGCCTTCAATGGTGAGGCTGGTTTCGGCGATATTGGTGGTCAGCACTACCTTGCGCTGGCCGGGCGGCGCCGGTTCCACCGCCTGGCGCTGGCGTTCGGGCGAGAGACTGCCGAACAGCGGAGCGATTGCGACCTGGTGCTCACCGGTCGCGCGCAGGGCGCTGTCCAGTTCCCGGGCCACCTGCAGTATCTCCCGCTGGCCCGGCAGGAATACCAGGATACTGCCCTCGTGCGCAGCCAGTGCATGCAGTATCGCCTGCACCGCGGGCGGGGCTATGGGGTCGCGCAACTGGTAGGGCAGGCCGTGGCGGGTGGTCACCGGGTACTGGCGCCCACTGGAGGTGACCAGCGGCGCGCCGCCGAGCAATCCGGCCACGGCCTCCCCGTCGAGGGTGGCCGACATGACCAGCAGCTTCAGCGGCGGCCCCTCCCGGAACAGTTGCCGGCCCTGCAGCACCAGCGCCAGGCAGAGATCCGAATCGAGGTTGCGCTCATGGAATTCATCGAAAATGATGAGACCGACATCCTCCAACCCGGGGTCGCGCTGGAGGCGGCGGGTGAGGATACCCTCGGTAATCACTTCGATCCGGGTCTGGTCGCCTACGCAGCTGTCCAGCCGAATGCGATAGCCCACGGTTTGCCCGAGCTCCTCCCCCAGCAACCGGGCCATGCGCACGGCAGCGGCCCGGGTGGCCATGCGGCGGGGTTCCAGCACCAGGATCTTGCGCCCCGCCAACCAGGGCTCGTCGAGCAGTACCAGCGGCACTACCGTGGTTTTCCCGGCACCGGGCGGCGCCTGCAACACCGCCTCGTGGCGCTCGTTCAGCTGGCGCCTGAGCTCGTCGAGGACCTCGTTGACAGGCAGGTCAGAAGTATCGTGCGGAAACATGGCGCCATCTTAGCCGAGGCCGGCGCCCGCGACCATGAATTCCATGCCCAAGGGGGGGCAGCGGCGGCGCTGCCGGTACGCACCGCCAGCGGGCAGCTTCGCACCGGGCTGGCGCAGGCGCAGGTCGTGATCGGCGCCGGGCGGCCGCCCGAATGCAAACAAATACCCAAACAATCCCGGATAACGCCACCGCGCTGCAATATTGCTGCACCACACTGGGCACTGGCAGGAAATTTGCATTTCCCTTTGTCACTGACACGCGCTCAACACCCGCTGGGGAGGCTCTACCATGACCAGCCTGGAATACCATCTCGACAGCATCGATCGACTCGCCCGCGGCCGCCGCGGCGTGGCCTTCTTCGATCTGGACCGGACGCTCATCGCGGGTTACTCGATTCTCGCGCTGGCCCGGCAAACCATTCGGCATGCCGCCCGCGGCGGCGAACTCGGCCATGCCGCGCAAGTCATGGGCGAGGTTCTCAGGCACCGGGTGGATGCTTCAGGCAGTAGTTACCACCGGGTGGTCCGCCGCGTCACCCGGGCACTGCAGGGCGTGCCCGAGGAGACGCTGACCACACTGGGTGAAGCAGCCTACCGCAGCAGTATTGAGACCAGTCTCTACAGCGAGGCGATCACCCTGGTGGAGGCGCACCGCGCCGCCGGTCACGCGCTGGTGATTGTCAGCGCGGCCAGCCGCTACCAGGTGGAACCTGTCGCCCGGACACTGGGTATCACGGAGATCTGCTGCACCCGCCTGGAGGTAGAGGACGGCAGGTTCACCGGTCGCCTGGTGGCCCCATTGTGCTATGGCGAGGGCAAGGCCCTGGCCGCCCGGCGGGTGGCACGCCAGCAGCGCAGCTCACTGGACAACTGCTGGTTCTACAGTGATTCCATGGATGACCTGCCCCTGTTGCGCACAGTCGGGCACCCGGTGGCCGTGAACGCCTCGGACAAACTGGGCGCGTACGCCAGGAGCAGGAACTGGCCCCAGCTGCAGTTCAGCACCCGCGGGCTGCCGAATGTGGAAAGCGTTATGCGAACCCTGCTCGCGGTCCAGGCCCTGTGCGCCACCTCAGCCGTGGGCCTGGTGAGCCGCCGGCTGGGAGTGGGCACCTACCGCAACAACAATCTCATGACCCAGCTGATCGGCGATGTGGGTGCGGGGATTGCCGGCCTCGAGTTCGAAGTCGAGGGACGTGAGCACCTGGTCCGTGAGGGCCCTGCCATTTTCGTGTTCAACCACCAGAGTTTGCTGGACTCGCTGGTGCTGGCGCACCTGTTGCGCAGGGACGTGGTGGCTTTCTGCAAGCGCGAGATGGCCTCGAATCCACTGGTGGGGCCGCTGCTGCGCCAGATGGACACCATTTTCGTCGACCGGGATGAGAAGGACCAGTCGGCATTGCTGCAGCGCGCACTGGCAGTGATCGCCAGCGGGCGCTCGCTGGTGATCGCACCGGAGGGCACCCGCAGCGTGCTGGGGGAGATCCAGCCCTTCAAGCACGGGGCATTTTACCTGGCCCGCAAGGCTGGCGTGCCGCTGATACCCATCGTGCTGCACAACGTCAAGGACGCCCTGCCCAAGGGGGGCATGCTGATTCGCCCGGCCAGGATTCGCGTCACCGTGCTACCGCCGGTGCAGCCAGAATCCATCACCAGCATACGCCAGGCCTGCTCCGGTGTGGAGGAGCGGTACATCGAACTGCTCGGCAAATCACGCTTCGCCGCCCTGCCCCACCGGGCCAGCGCCTGAGGGGCCTGCCCACCGCCGTCGCCACTGCGGTCGCGCTGGGCGCGACGGGCGCCAGCTGCTAAGCTGGGGCGAAAACCGGCGGAGGATTTAGCATGACACTACTGGCGATTGGCGTGCTGCTGTTTGCGGGGCTGCACTTTATCAAGTCCCTGGCGCCCTCCTTGCGGGCGAGCCTGCAGCAGCGTTTAACCGCGAACGGCTACAGGGGTATTTTCTCCCTGCTGGTGCTGGGTTCGATGGTGCTGATCGTGCTGGGCTGGCGCGGCGCCGAGGCACAGTTTCTTTACAGCCCCCCACTCGCCCTGAGAACCCCGGCCCTGGGGCTGCTGGTGCTGGCCTTCCTCTTGATGGTCGCCAGCGCCCGACCGTCCCGCCTGCGCTGGCTGGTGCGCCATCCACAATTGACCGGGGTGGGCCTGTGGGGCCTCGCCCACCTGCTGCTTAACGGCGACAGCCGGTCGCTGCTGCTGTTCGGCGGCATGCTGGCCTGGGCGGTGGCGGAGATCTTCGCTATCAACCGCCGCGACGGCGTCTGGATCAAGTCAGAGGCGCCAACAGCGGGCGCCGACATCATCAATATCGCCATTGCGGCGATCGTCGTCGGTGTGCTCGTATATGTCCACCCCTGGATCGCCGGGGTGACGATTACAGGCCTTCGACCGCAATAATCCGCGCGCTGCTGCAGGCCCGGCGCTGTGCTTCCAGTGACTGGTAGCCGGCACTTTCATAGAAGTCATCCACCGCCTCGAGCGATGGAAACTCCAGCACCACCAGGCGCCGCGGCTGGTAGTCGCCCTGGTAAACCCTGAACTCACCGCCCCGGGCGAGGTAGCGGGCGCCCGCTGCCTCCAGCAGCGGTTTCAGCGCCTGCTGGTACGCGAGGTAGTGCTCGATATCAAATACTTCCAGGTCTGTAATTACATAGGCAGCCATGCAGACATCCACGACGTTTTATCGTTATGGCTGTAACGTAAAGCACTGGTTGCAAAAAGAATTGTCCTGCGTCAATAAAACAGCCCGGAGTCGACGGGATCCCGCGGGCGGGGCACAGCGCGCAGGCGCCCTTTTTCCCTATTGCTGCGGCCTGATCAGGAATTTCTCCCCGGTGGCCTGCTTGCCATACACCGCGAGCGCTTCCAGCGACAGGGCCTGGGCCAGCGAGATCTCGCGGGTGTAGTGGCTGGCGAACGTGGTCTTGATCTCGCGCGCCACCCTGCCTCGCAGTTCCAGCATTTTCTCGATGCCGACTTTTTGCAGGAAGGGGAACAGCAGCCAGCCGCCGATGCTCCAGCTGAAACCGAAATTACGGGTGAGCACGGTGGGACTGCGGTCCAGCCCGCCGTAGATATACACCTGCTTGAACACGTCGGAACCATAGCGGTTATAGACCTTCATATTGCTGGCCGCGGCGGCTTCCATGCAGCTGAGAACTTGGCTGGCAAGCTTGCCACCGCCGGTGGCGTCGAACGCGATGGTAGCGCCTGTCGCCTTGATGGCCGCGGTGAGGTCGCCCATGAAACTCTCGGCGGATGAATTCACGACGTATTTCGCGCCGAGCTCACGCAGGATTTTTTCCTGCTCGGCTTTGCGCACGATATTGACCAGCTCAACCCCGTCGGCGAGGCAGACACGGTTCAGCATCTGGCCCAGGTTGGAGGCCGCCGCCGTGTGCACCAGAGCCTTGTGCCCCTCCCTGCGCATGGTTTCCACCATGCCCAGCGCGGTGAGCGGGTTCACGAAGCAGGAGGCGCCCTCCACGGCGGTGGTGCCCTCCTCCAGCGCCAGGCACTGGTTGACATTGAGGCAGCGGTACTGGGCAAACATTTCACCTCCCACCATGCCGATAGTCCTGCCCAGCAGCGCCTGGGCCGCCGCCGAGCTGCCCGCGGCTACCACCACGCCGGCGCCCTCGTTGCCCACCGGGAGGGATTGGTTCAGACGCCCGGCCACCAGCCGCATCGCGCCCGCCGGAATGTCGGCGGTCAGCACGGGGCGCTGCGCGCTGCCGCCCTGGCGAAAGGTGGCGGGATCAGCAGGACCGACCAGGAGGGCGAGGTCCGAAGGATTGATGGGCGCAGCCTCGATGCGCACCAGGACCTCGTCGGGGCCCGGTGCGGGGAAGTCCACCTGCGCCAGGGAAATTTCAAGGGTGTTGTCGTCCTTGACCAGGGAGCGAATCTGCAAGCCGGATGTTGTCATTGTCATGCCTCCTGTAATAATCCGCTGCAACCTGCAGGCGACCCCGGCAAGCTGCCGTTGGCCTGCGCAGCTCGCTGCAGCGCGGGGGCGCAAGGATAACATGCCTGCCCCTCGTCTGTGTGCCCCTTGTCTGTAAGGCCGGCGGGCAACCGGCTATACTGCACGGCCGTCGCGTTGCAGCCAGGCCAGGCATGTCCATATTCAGCAAAGACAACGATCCCCTGGGCGAGAAAGAAGCGCTGGCCCGGCATATCCGCCTGGCGCTGGCGGTTGAGCGCCCCTCGGGCATGGAACTGGAACTGAGCTACGCCCTGGTCAAGCGCCTGTTCAACCCCGTTATCAGCGGCGCCGCAAACATTCCCGACCGACCCTGCCTGTTCGTGGGCAACCATTCGCTGTTTGCCCTCGATGGCTGGGTGCTGGGCCCGCTGCTGCTGAAGGAAATCGACCGTTTTCCCCGTGGTTTGGGAGACAAGTTCCTGTTCGCCAGCGCCGGAATCGGCGACTTCATCCTCAAGCGCGGCACGGTGATGGGGCACCCCGAGGTCTGCAGCGCGCTGATGCGGGCGGGCGAGGACCTGATCGTGTTTCCCGGCGGCGCCCACGAGGCGGTCAAACCCGCCAGCATGAAATACCAGCTGCAGTGGAAGGAGCGCTACGGCTTCGTCAAACTGGCGGCGCAACACGGCTATACGATCATGCCCTTCGGCCTGGTGGGCCCCGATGAATTTTACGGCCACCTGATGGAAGGCAGGGACATTCCCGACTCCGCCCTCGGCAGCCTGCTCAAGCGCCTGGGACTGCTGACCGAGGACACCCGCAGCGACATGCTGCCGCCCATTCCCGTGGGGGCCCTGGGCAGCTTCCTGCCCAAACCCAAGCGCTGTTACCTGGGCTTCGGGCAGCCCATCAACCTGGCCAGGTACAAAGGCAGGACCCCGACCAGGAAGGAGCAGCAGAGCATCCGCGCCGCGGTGGCCCGGCAGATAGAGACGCAACTGGCCGCACTGCTGATCGCCCGCGAGCAGCACAAGGGCGAGGACAGCCTGCTGCGGCGCCTGCTCTCGCTGTAGGAGCCGACTGTCCCGCCCGGCGCCAGGGCCAGGGCCCAACGCACCATTTTTGGCGGACCGCTGCACCAATTCTGGCAGGAGGCCTGCTCCGCGGCAGCCCCCACCGACCTGTCGCAACTAAAATATCTTTTACTTATATTATAATTTTCAATAATTTACATTGCTTATCTAAAAGCTATATAAATTGGCATGCTCCCTGCAGTTAATCCAGCGAGGCCTCTGTAACGTAACTGACATACTGGCGCGGTACAGTCACCACCGCTTCATGGTCTGCCACGGAAGGCGGGCCGCTTCACGCTCCATCCAGAGTCCATTTTACTGCCCCCTCGCGGGGCAGTTGTTTTTGGGCAACACCTCGGATCCACCGCGCATTTCATCCCCAGCCCTGTTTGAAACTAACAACTAGTAGTTTATAGTGTGCCATCGACGCCACCATCACGATGGAGCCCAAAGCCATGAGCCAGTGCCCTTTTGCCGATTTCAAGAACATGCTCGACCCGGATACCTACGCCAACGGGATGCCCTATGACGAACAGGAGCGGATCCGCAAATCCGGCCCCATCCACTATATGGAAGACCCAACCATGGGAGTGCCCTACTGGCTGGTGACGGGGCGCGAGGAAATCGACTACATCTCCAAGAATCCGCAGTTGTTTTCCAGCGAGGCGCGCACCGCCCTGGCCGAAGAGTTCAGCCAGGAGGAGGTGGATAACATTCACCGCCACATGACGATCAACATGGACCCACCGCGGCAGCTCAAGTCGCGCAAGATCGTCCGTGCGACCTTCACGCCCCGCGCCGTGGATTCCTATGAAGCGCGCTTTCGCGAACACGCACGCAACATCGTGGACCGCGTGGCGAGTCGGGGCGAATGCGAATTTGTGGAGGAAGTGGCCGCGGAACTGCCGCTGCTGGCCATCCTGGAGCTGTGCGGCATCCCGCCGGAAGACCGCAAGGACTTTTTCGAGTGGACCAACGCCATGATGTTCAACCAGGACCCGGAGATGTCGGCTGATCCCGAGGTTGCCATGGCTGCGTCCTTCAAGGTTATCGAATA
>CAYTDW010000080.1:0-8239 GCA_964436585.1 uncultured Halioglobus sp.
CCACGGTCGCCTGCGATGCGCGCATGCATAGCCTGCGCTGGTATCGCGACACTACCGCCGCCCTGCGCCTGACCGGCCTGCAGCTGGTGCCGACCGCCAACAACCTGGTGGATGCCTGCTGGCACGACCGCCCGGCGCCGCTGGTCAACCCGGCGCTGTTGCTGGAGGAGCGATTCACCGGTGAATCCAGCAGCGCCAAGCGGCAGCGAATCGGCGCGGCAGTGGCGGCAAAAGGAGCCGATGCGGCGCTGGTATTCGCCCCCGATGCGGTGAGCTGGCTGCTCAATGTCCGCGGCACCGACATACCCAAATTGCCGGTGCTGCAGGGCCTGGCGCTGCTGGAAACCGATGGCCGGGTCACGCTGCTGGCTGATCCGCGCCGCATACCCTCAGGCTTTGCCGCACACGTCGGGGAGGGCGTGACGGTGCGGCCTGAGAACGAGGCTGCGGCCGCGCTCGCCGGTTTCCGCGGGCGCACGGTGCTGGCCGACCCGGATACCGCCAATGCCTGGAGCCAGCTGGCGCTGGAACAGGGCGGCGCCATCCTGCAGGCCGGCGGCGACCCCGTCCTGTTACCCAAGGCCTGCAAGAATCCGGTGGAAATCCAGGGCATGCGCAACGCCCACATCCGGGATGCGGTGGCCGAGATCCGCTTCCTGGCCTGGCTCGACGCCGAGGTCGCCGCCGCTCGCCTGCACACGGAAAATGAACTGGCCGACCGCCTGCTGTCGTTTCGCCAGCAGGCAGACCTGTTCCGGGAGGTGTCCTTCGATTCCATTTCCGCCGCCGGCGGCAACGCGGCCATGTGCCACTACAATCACCTCAACGCCGCCGCGCCTGCCCGCCCGCCCATGCACAGCGTCTACCTGATCGACAGTGGCGGCCAGTACCTCGACGGCACCACCGATATCACCCGCACGGTGGCGATCGGCGATCCCGGCCCCGAGATCCGCCGCATGTTCACCCTGGTCCTGAAGGGGCACATCGCCCTCGGCCGGGCCCGCTTTCCCGCAGGCACCACCGGCTCCCAGCTGGACAGCCTGGCGCGCCAGTTCCTGTGGCAGGAGGGCTACGATTATGACCACGGCACCGGCCACGGCGTGGGCGCTTTCCTCAGCGTCCACGAGGGACCCCAGCGTATTGCCAAGGCGCCCAACACCACCGCCCTGCAGCCGGGGATGGTGGTCAGCAACGAGCCCGGCTATTACCGCGCCGGGGCCTTTGGCATCCGCTGCGAGAACCTGGTGGTGGTGCGGGAATCTCCCCGCGAGGGCGGTGAGCGGGCGATGCTGGAATTCGAGGTCCTCACCCTGGTGCCGTTCGACCTGCGCCTGGTGGAGGCAAGCCTGATGACGGCAACGGAGATGACCTGGCTCGACAACTACCACCAGCGCGTGGTGACGGAAATTGGCCCGCTGCTGCAGGAAAGTGACCTGGCATGGCTGCAACAGGCGACTCGTCCCCTTGCCGCGGCTGATTCCCCCCGCCTGTTTGTGTAGACTGGGCGCATAACAACATCCCGGAAGGTAACGAGTATGTCCGCAGCAGGGGGCGCCACGCCGCACTGGTCATCCCGTTTCTCCTTCCTCATGGCCTCCGTGGGCTTTGCGGTTGGGCTGGGCAATATCTGGCGCTTTCCCTACGTCACCGGCGAGAACGGCGGCGCGGCCTTTGTCCTCGTCTACCTGGCCTGCGCTTTCGGCGTGGGTGTGCCGGTGCTGATGGCGGAGATCATGGTGGGCCGGCGCGGCCAGGGCAGCCCGCCCTCCGCCCTGGTCGCGGTCGCCACCGCAAGTGGCGGCTCGCGCCATTGGAAGTGGGTCGGCGGCATGGGCCTGCTGGCGGCCTATACCATACAGATCGTCTACGCCGTGGTGGTGGGTTGGGTACTGTGGTACCTGTTCAAGGCCCTGACGACCGGCTTTGCCGGTATTGACGGGCCCGCTGCGGCCGCCGAATTCAGCGGCGTGCTGGATGACAACCTCGGCATGGTGTTCTGGACCCTGGTGGCATTGGCCATCACCGCGGTGATTATTCTCGCCGGGGTGAAAAAGGGCATCGAACGGGCGGTTGATGTCATGATGCCCCTGCTGTTCGTGCTGTTGCTGGGGCTCGCAACCTACAACTATTTTACCGGGGGTTTCGAGGAGGCGGTCGCCTGGTTGTTTACGCCGGATTTCAGCAAAATCGGTCCCGAGACCTGGTTGGCAGCCACCGGCCAAGCATTTTTTTCCTTCAGCGTGGCCATGGGCGGCATGATGACCTACGGCGCCTACCTGCCCCGATCCGTGTCCATCACCCAATCGGTGTTCATCATCGCCATCGCGGACACCGGGGTCGCCCTGTTGGCGGGGCTGGTGGTTTTTCCCGCAGTCTTTCACTACGGCCTCGACCCGGCGGCGGGCGCCGGCCTTATTTTCCAGACCCTGCCGGTGGCGTTCGCCCAGATGCCGGGTGGGCAACTGTTCAGTGTCGCCTTCTTTGTCGTGTTGGCGGTGGCGGGCATCACCTCTATGGTGGGCCTGGCGGAAACCGTAACCCAGTGGGTCCAGGAGCGGTTTGGCGTCACGCGGCACAGAAGCGCGCTGTTGGTGCTTGGTTCCGTGTCGATCCTCAGCGTATTCAGCTGCCTGTCCTACAACGTCCTGGGCAACCTGGAGCTGGCGGGCAGAAATCTTAACGACACCCTGGACTACTTCTCCAACCAGATACTGCTGCCGGTGGGAGGCATGCTGATCGCGCTGTTCGCCGGCTGGGTCATGACGAGGGAGGCCAGCCGCGACGAGCTGACCACCCTCAACGTTCTCGGCTACGAGGTGTGGCACTTCCTGATTCGTTTCGTGGTGCCGACCGCGCTGCTGGTGATATTTGTCAGGGGCGTGTTCAGCTGAAATCTGGGCGCGCTTAAAGTACCGGTGCAAACAGCCGCGCCACGCCCATCGCGATGGGATACCACCCCGGCTGGGCGTCGATATCCTCCGGCGTGACCTCGCGGCTGCGATCCAGGTCGGCCAGCAACATCCGCTCCACCTGCGCCGCGAATGCCGGGTCATCCACCAGCACGGTTATCTCGCAGTTTAACCGGAAGGAGCGGTTATCGAAGTTGGCCGTGCCGACCCCGCTGAAGCGGTCGTCCATCAGCAACACTTTCTGGTGCATGAAACCGCCCTGGTAGCGGTATACCTTCACCTTGGCCTTCACCAGGTCACGGGCGTAGGCCCAGTTGGCCATGAGCAGTACCGGGTTGGCCCCGACCGGGCCGAGCGGCTTGTCGGGAATCAACACCCGCACGTCGACCCCGCGCAGGGCCGCCAGTTGCAGCGCGGAGATGATGCCGTTGTCCGGCACGAAATAGGGGCTGGCGATCCAGATACGTTCGGTGGCGGCGACAATGTGCTGGTGGTACATCAGGCCCGCCTCCTCGTACTCGGTGGCCGGGTTGGACGGGAACACCAGCACCTTGCTGGCGCCTTTCGCCTCCCCACTGAACTGCCAGGCCACCCGTAGCGGCGAGCCGGTCGCCCAGCGCCAGTCGGTGGCGAAGGCCAGCACCGCGGCCGCCACCGCCGGCCCCTCCACCCTGACGTGGGTGTCGCGCCAGGCGCCGATGCGCTTGTTGCGGCCCAGGTATTCATCCCCCAGGTTGTGACCGCCGATCCAGGCGACCTTGCCGTCCACCACGACGTTTTTGCGGTGGTTGCGAAAATTGAGCTGGAACGGTTTACGCCAGCGCTGGGTGGTGTTGAAGGGTGCAACCTGCACGCCGGTCATCTGCAGCTGGCGGAACAGGCGGGTGCGCGAAAATCTGCTGCTGCCGATCTCGTCATACAGCAGGAAAACCGCGAGCCCGTCGCGGGCCTTGTCCGCCAGTACGCGGCACAGGCGTCGCCCCAGCTCGTCATCGCGAATGATGTAGAACTGGAACAGGATGTAGTGCCGGGCTGCCTCCATTCCCGCCACGATACTGTCGAAAGTCTGCACGCCGTCGATCAGCAGGTCGAGGTGGTTGCCCCTGGTGGCCGGCTTGCGTGCCAGCCTGGACAGGCTGGCGTAGAGCGGCTTCCCGTTCGAAACCGGCAGATCGTTCGATAAGTCCACCAGGTTCTGTTCGAGCAGGCCGCCAGCCTCGAGGGTCAGTCGCTGGCGTTCCTCCTCCTCGATTTCATTCCACTGCCTTGGGTAGCCGTCGAACCGGTTGCGCCCGAACACCAGGTACAGTGGCACGGTGATATACGGCAGGGTCAGCAGGGAGATGGTCCAGGCGATCGCGCCCTGGGAGGTATGCGCCTTGAGGATGGCTTCCATTGTCGAGGCGATGGCAATGACGTAAACCAGCACCACGGCGACGACAATAAACGTGGGGATCAGTTGTGGGTCCATGGCCCGCAGTCTAGCAGGGCGGGCTGCGCGGCAATACTCTACGCGAGCGCCCGGCGCGGCTCAGCCGGGAGCGGCCTTGTTGGCCAGCGCCATCCCCACCAGCATGGCGACCACGAACATCGCCGTCTGCTGGTCCAGGTAGGCCAGCGCTGCCAGGGCGGGGCCCGGGCAGTAACCGTAGACACCCCAACCAATGCCGAATATGGCCGCGCCGCCCAGGAGGCGACCGTCGATGACGGTGGTGCCCGGCAAATAGAAGCGCGGGTTGAGCACCGGGCGCCGCATTTTCAGTACAAAGCGGAAGGCGACCAGGGTCACCAGCACCGCGCCGCCCATGACAAAGGCCAGGTCCGGGACCCATTGGCCGGTCACATCGAGAAAACCCAGCACCTTGGCGGTGTCGGTCATGCCCGACATGGCCAGGCCCACGCCGAACACGATGCCGCAGAGCAGTCCGATCAGCGCTTTCATATCAGGCGGTTCCCAGCAGGTGGCGGATCACGTAGACGGTGATGATGCCGGTTGCCATGAAGGTGACAGTGGCGATCACGGAGCGCGGCGACAGGCGACCGATACCGCACACGCCGTGCCCGCTGGTGCAGCCGCTGCCGAGCCTGACGCCAATCCCGACCAGTAATCCCCCCGCGATCGCCTGCCACCAGGGCAGGGCGCTGGCCTGTGGATGGGGCGCGCCGGTGAGGGCGTGGTAGAGCACCGTGCCGACGAGCAGGCCGACTATGAACAACCAGCGCCAGGCGTTGTCCGGTTGGGCCGATACGGCGCTCCAGACGATGCCGGCAATGCCGGCGATGCGGCCGAGCAGGGCCAGCAGCGCGACGGCGCTCGCGCCGATCAGCAGGCCGCCGATAAGGGGTGTGGTATATGCAAGCATGACTTACCTCCGGGGCGGGATTATAACCACACTCGGCCCCGATCGCGATTGACCCGGGTCAATACCCGCACAGGGTAGCGTAGCGGTCCTTGTGAAATCCGGTATCCCCGAACACCTGCATGGCCACCCGCGCGCGCTTCAGGAAAAAGCCGATCTCCAGTTCATCGGTCACACCGATACCGCCATGCATCTGCACCGCCTCGTTGGTGACGAGCTTGACCAGTTCATTCAGCTTCGCCTTGGCGAGGCTGGCCAGCATCGGCAGTTGCTCCGGCGTCTCGTCCACGGCGCTCAGCGCTTGCAGCAGCACCGAGCGGCACAGCTCGATGGCGGCCTGCATCTGCGCGGCCCGGTGTTGCAGCGCCTGGAAGCTGCCGATCAGCACACCGAACTGCTGCCGTTGCTTCAGGTAGGCCACGGTGCGCTCAAAGGCTTCCAGTGCGCATCCCATCATATCCGCGGCGAGCGCCACGCGGCCGCGATCCAGCACCGGCTCCAGCACCGCCCAGCCCTGGCCCGGTTCCCCGATCAGGCGGTCGGCGCCAACCCTGACCTGGTCAAAGCGCAGGTTGGCGGCGTTGCGGCTGTCCGCCATCACGGTGCGCTGGCAAGTGAGACCCGCGCTGGCTCGGTCCACCAGTAACAGGGTCAGGCCCTGCGTACTGCGCTCCTCGCCGCAGCTGCGGGCCACCACGACCAGTTGCTCGGCGCTGTGCCCGTCGAGGACGAAAGTCTTGTTGCCATTGATGACGAACCCGGCGCCCTCCGCCACCGCGGTGGTCGCGATATGGCTGGGGCGATGGTGATGTGATTCCTCCAGGGCCAGGGCGAGGGTCAACTCGCCGGCGGCGACCCTGGGCAACAGCGCGGCTTTCTGTTCCGCGCTGCCACCCAGCAGCAGTGCGGATGCGCCCACCACGGCGGAGGCCAGCAGGGGCGAGGCGGCCAGGGTGCGGCCGCATTCTTCGAGCACCGCCCCCATTCCCAGGAAGCCGAAGTCCAGCCCGCCGTATTCTTCCGGCAGGATGATGCTGGCCCAGCCCAGCTCCGCCATTTTGCGCCACAGCTGCGGATCGTAACCCAGTGGGTCGCGTTCATCGCGCAACTTGCGCAGGGCCGCCACCGGCGCATTGCTGGCGAGGAAGTCCCTGGCGGTGTCCCGCAGCAGGCGCTGTTCTTCATTGAGTACCAGGGGCATGGGCTAGACCTGCGCCGGCTGGGGTAATTCGAGCACGCTCTTGGCAATCACGTTGAGCTGCACCTCCGAGCTGCCGCCGGCGATGGTCATGGCCTTGGACATCGCCCACAGGCGCAGGGTGTCCAGTTCCTCGGCGCAGAAACCCTCGCCCTCCCAGCCCAGGCCGCGGCTACCCATGATGGCCAGCAGCAGTTCGCTCTTGGTCTTTTCCGCCTCGGTACCCAGGTACTTCATCACCAGCGGTGCAGCGCTGCGCACGCCGGCGGCCTTCTCCTCAAACGTGCGAAAGTGGGTGAGGGCGATGGCGTGCATCTGCATGTTGTAGTCCACCAGGTCGCTGCGCAACTGGGCATCGACAATCCTGCCGTGGTCGAGTTCCAGGTACTTGTGCGCGGCCTCATTGGGTGCCACCACCTTGCGGGGAGAGTCGCTGCCCATCTCCGCCATCAGCTTGCGTTCGTGTACCAGCAGCGCCTTGGCCACCGACCAGCCCCTGTTGAGTTCGCCCACCAGGTTTTCTTTCGGCACTTTCACGTTGTCGAAGAAGGTCTGGCAGAACTCGGACTCGCCGCTGATCAGGGCGATGGGGGTGGTACTGATCCCCGGGTCGTCCATGTCGATCAGCAGGAAGCTGATCCCCTCCTGCTTCTTGACGTCGGGGTCGGTGCGCACCAGGCAGAAGATCCAGTCGCACTTGTCGGCCGCGGTGGTCCATATCTTGCTGCCATTGACCAGGAAGTGGTCGCCCTGGTCCTGCGCCCGGCATTGCAGGCTGGCGAGGTCGGAGCCCGCACCCGGCTCGGAGTAGCCCTGGGCCCAGCGGGTCTCGCCGTTGATGATGGCGCGCAGGTGCTTCTGTTTCTGCTCCTCGCTGCCATATTCCAACAGGGCCGGACCGAGCATCCACAGGCCGATCCCGTACAGCGGCGTGCGCGCCCCGAGGCGCTGCATCTCCTGCTTGATCACCCGGGCCTGCTGGTCGCTGAGCCCGCCGCCACCATACCGGGCGGGCCACTCGGGAGCAATCCAGCCCCGGTCGCGAACGCGCTCGTACCAGAGGCGGGCATCCTCGCTGGGAAAGCTGCCGCGGCGCCCGCCCCAGTACTGCTCCCGCGGGGTAATAGGCTGGCGTTGTGATTCGGGGCAGTTCTGCTGCAGCCACTGGCGCACTTCCTGGCGGAATGAGTCGAGGTCGGACAAAGCTTCTCTCCTGTTGGCTGTCACGGGCGCGCACGCGCGGCTGCTCAAACAAAAACATGGTAGCGCCTGGCCGGTTGGGGACAATGGCCTAAAAAGTCAGTCCGCTTGACATAAACCGGCAGGCGTCCGCCGGGTGCCTGGAGTTGCCCCACACGGTTGACCCTGTCCCGCGCGGCGGGCATGCTTGGGGCCGTTTTGGGTGCGGGAGTGCAAGATGCAGCGATTCAGGGACAAGGTGGTATTGGTGACCGGCGCCGGGGGCGGGATTGGCCAGGCCAGTGCCCGCCGCATTGCCGCAGAAGGCGGCGCGGTGTACTGCGTCGACCTCAACCCGGCGGCGGTGGAGGCAGCGGTGGCCGCCATCCAGGCGGAGGGTGGCAGGGCCAGCGGCAGGGTGTGCGATATCAGCCGGGAGGACGCTGTGCGGGCCTGCGTGGCGGCCTGCGTTGCGGAATTCGGCAGCCTGTATGCCCTGGTCAATATGGCGGGGCTGCTGCGCTTTGACGACACCCAGCAGTTGACCCTGGCCCAGTGGCAGCAGGTGATTGATGTCAATCTCACCGGCACCA
>CAYTDW010000081.1:0-8201 GCA_964436585.1 uncultured Halioglobus sp.
CATGCGCAGGGCCTGGTTGCCGCGCCGGTCGATGGAAACCCCGATGATGCGACCGGGGGTCGAGCGCTTGTAGGCGTCCCTGGTGGCGAAGTAGGCGGCGTGGGGGCCGCCGAATCCCATGGGTACGCCGAAGCGCTGGGTGTTGCCCACCACCACGTCGGCTCCCAGGGCTCCCGGCGACTTGACCAGCAGCAGGGCCATGATATCGGCGGCCACCGTCACCAGGACATTGGCCTTGTGTGCCCTGTCGATCAGCGGTGAGATATCCTCCAGGTGGCCCCAGGTGCCGGGATACTGCAGTAGCAGGCCGAACGCTTCCGTGCTGCCCAGCAAATCCCCGGGGGCGCCCACTACCACCTCGATGTCCAGCGCCTCGGCCCGGGTTTTCACCACCGCGATCGTCTGGGGGTGGCAGTCGGCCGCCACCAGGAAGGTGTTGCTGCGGTTGCGCTTGTTCACCCGGTGCAGCAGGGTCATGGCCTCGGCGGCGGCGGTGCCCTCGTCGAGCATCGAGGCGTTGGCCAGGTCCATGCCGGTGAGGTCGAGAATCATCTGCTGGAAGGTGAGCAGCGCCTCCAGTCGGCCCTGGGAGATTTCCGGCTGGTAAGGGGTGTAGGCGGTGTACCAGCCCGGGTTTTCCAGCACGTTGCGCTGGATCACGGGGGGTGTCCAGGTGTTGTAGTAGCCGGTACCGATGTAAGACTTGTTGACCACGTTTTGTGCAGCCAGCGCGCGCAGTCTGGCCAGCACTGCCTGTTCTGATTGGGCGCCGGGCAGAGCCATCGGCTGTTGGCGCCGGATAGCGGCGGGCACGGTGTCGTCGATCAGGGCGTCGAGACTGTCATAGCCTATCGCCCGGGCCATCTCGGCCTGCTGGCTGGGGGTGGGGCCTATATGGCGCTGGATGAATTCCGCGTGATTGTCCAGGTCAGGCAGCGACAGGCGGGTCATAGATGCTCCGGGGGTGGCTGAATGGCTTGCAGCAGGTGGGCTTTGCAAGGGCGCGATAGTAGCAGTAGCCCGTCGGCACGGGCAACCGCGCATTATTTGTCCAGCGCATTACTCTGCTGGAGTAGCGCCCGGGTTTTCATACCAGATCAATCCCAGGCCCCGCGTGATGAGGCCCGGTAACAGCCGGCTGAGCAGGCCGCGCGCGCCGTTCTCCTCCGTGGTGATGATATCGAGGTCGCCATCCACGTCCAGGTCCTGCAGCACCAGGTTGTCGTGCTTGATGCCCTTGCGTGCATTGAACTCATCACTGGCGATCACCTGCAGGCGCAGCGTCTGGTCGGCCAGGGAATCGTCCATGTTCAGCAGGGCGAAAACCCCGTGCCCGCGCCCACTCATCGAGACTACGATGTCCAGTCTCGCGTCGGCGTCGATATTGCCGCAGGCGATACCCTTGATTGCGTAGTCGTCCTTTCCCGCCTGCCTGGGCAGCGGATCATGGCTGCGGATTTCGCGCTGCCGCCAGTGTCCGTCCCAGTGCCCACTGGCGTCGAATACCCTGCCCACCAGGTACAGGACGACATCACCCGGGCCGGCCGACGACAGGTCAGCTCCTACCGCCAGTAGGCTGCCGGCGCTCGCACCATGGGAGCAGTCGGCAAAGTAGGATCCGGTGGTGTTGCTGATCAGGTGTTTTTGCCAGCGCGGCGGAGTGGACTTTCCCGCCCCGGGATCCGGACCCAGGTTCTCGTACCAGAGCAGCTTGTTCCAGTAATTCAGCAGCAGGTCGTTGCGCCCGTCGCCATTGATATCGATGATGGCAAGGCTGTCGATCCAGTCGATCTGGTCAATGAAATGGCTGCGCCACTGGTCGGCCGTGCCCGGGCCGAGTGCGGCGGGCGCCGTGTACCAGACCAGGGCGCCGGCTTTGCCCTTGGTTTTCGAGCCGGCAACGATATCTTTGGCGCCATCCCCGTCAATCTGGCCGATGGCGACCTTGAGGTAAAGATACGGCAGCGACTGGTCGAGCCAGGTGCCCTGCCAGGCGCCTTCGCTGTGCGGCTGCATGGGTTGTGCCAGCCAGTGGACCCCGACGCGCTCACTGCCCTTCTCGGTCGCGCTGACCACCGCATCGACCACGCCGTCCGCATCGAAGTCGGCAAAACGGGCGTCCTCGATTTTTCCCACGGCGAGACCGCCGCTGATGGCGGTGTGCCCCCAGGGCTTGCGCACCAGCTTCGGGCCGGGGTTTTCATGCAGCAGCAGCATGCCGGATTCCTCCCATCCCACCACGGCGTCGGCGTCGCCATCGTTATCGATATCAACAATATCCACGCCGTCCGCACCGCTGTAACTGTCGTCGATAACGTGCATCTCCCAGAACCGGGCATCAGGGGGACTGTCCGAGCAACCCGACAGGAGCACTGCCAGCAGCGTTGGAGCAAGGAATACACGCATCACTGTTCTCGTGACATGGGCGGTGCGGGCAGCGACGCGTGCCAGTGAAAGTGTCTGCCGGGCTTGTCGTCGATATTTATGGCCATGACCAGCGTTAATGCAAGCGGCTTTTGTCGCCCTGTGATATTTACCCTCGCCGCTTTCGTTATATGATGCGGGCAATGCGATACGTTCGACCTCCCCAGTCCCTGTCCCGGCGCAACTGTACCTGTTATTCCCGGTGGCCTGTGCCTTCCTTCATTCGCAGCGTGATCCACTTTTCGAACCAGTACTTGCAGGAGCGGGGCGAGTGAGCGCCGATAGGGTTGACGAGGTGTCACTGGTGGATTTGCTGGCGCAGGTTCGCGCCTGCCGCCACTGCCAGGACCGATTGCCATTGGGGCCCAGGCCGGTACTGCGGGCCGACCCGGGCGCGCGCCTGCTGATTATCGGCCAGGCCCCGGGCACGCGGGTGCACGCCAGTGGAATCCCCTGGGACGATCCCAGCGGCGACCGCCTGCGGCGGTGGCTGCAGCTCGATAAAGACCGATTCTATGACGAATCCCGGGTCGCCATCATACCGATGGGTTTCTGCTATCCGGGAAAGGGCAAGTCCGGCGACCTGCCGCCAGCCCCGGACTGCGCTCCCCTTTGGCACGATCGGCTGCTGCGGGCGCTGCCGGATATCCGCCTGGTGTTGCTGGTGGGGGCCTACGCGCAGAAGTACTACCTGCCACGGACGCCCGCGGTGGCGCAGGCTACACCGGGCGAGACTCTGACGCAGCGGGTGCGGCGCTGGCGGGATTTTGGCCCGTTCTACTTTCCGCTGCCGCATCCCTCCGGGCGCAATACCCTGTGGTTGCGCCGCAATCCCTGGTTTGAATCCGATGTGGTGCCGGCCCTGCGGGTGCGGCTGCAGCAGGCCCTGGGTTGATGTCACCGGGTTAACCCACTTGCCAGCCGGGGGCTTGCCAGCCGGGGGCATTACGCGGTTCACTGTCGCCTTTTCGGCCAGCGGGGAAATGCATGGTGCCTGAGGTGGTCACACCCGAGTCTGTCGGTATCAACAGCGAGCAGCTCGCCCGGGTGGGCGAACACTTGCGCAGGTGCTATGTGGCGCCTGGCAAGATACCCGGCAGCATTGCCCTGGTGGCCCGCCGCGGCCAGGTCTGTTATCTGGATGTGGCGGGCATGCGGGACGTGGAGCGCGGCACACCCATGAGCGCCGACACTATCGTGCGTATCTACTCCATGACCAAGCCGGTTACGTCGGTGGCGCTGATGACGCTCTACGAGCGGGGCCTGTTCTCCCTGGACGACCCGGTGCACAGATTTATTCCGGGTTGGAAGCAGCTGCGGGTTCGCAAGGGCGGCTCCCACCCGCTGTTTGATACGGTACCCTGCGAGCGCCCCATGACCATCCGGGACCTGTTGATGCACACCTCGGGGCTCACCTACGACTTCATGCACGCCAGCAATGTGGACGCGGCCTACCGTGAGCTGAGCGTAGGCCTGCCCGGCAGGGGCTATACCCTGCAGGCGATGATCGACCAGCTGGCCGGCCTGCCGCTGGAGTTTTCTCCCGGTGAACGCTGGAACTATTCCCTGGCGGTGGATGTGCTGGGTTACCTGGTCGAAGTGATCAGCGGCCAGAGCCTGCCGGAGTACATGCGTTCCGCCATTTTTGAACCGCTGGGCATGGTGGACACCAGTTTCGAGATTCCACCGGACAAGGTGGACCGCTTTGCGTCCTGCTACGAGCGCAACCTGCAAAAGGCAATGGTGCTGCAGGATGACGCCAGGGACAGCCACTTCGCGCGGCGCACCTTCTGGTCCGGCGGCGGTGGCCTGCTGTCCACCGCCGGCGATTATTTTCGCTTCTGCCAGATGCTCCTCAATGGCGGCAGCCTCGATGGCCGGCGGGTGATCGGTTCGCGCACCCTGCAGTTCATGACCTGCAACCACCTGCCCGGCGGGGTGGACATGGCGCAGTTTGCCACCGGCAGTTTCAGCGAAACGGCGTACCAGGGTGTGGGCTTCGGCCTCGGCTTTGCCACCAAACTGGACCCGGTGCGCAACGGCTTCCCCGCCAGCGCAGGCAGCTACTTCTGGGGCGGCCTGGCCAGCACCCTGTTCTGGGTGGACCCGCAGGAGGACCTGGTGGTGGTGTTCCTGACCCAGTTGATTCCCTCCAGTACCTTCAATTTCCGGGGCCAGCTGGAGAGCATCGTCTATGCGGCCCTGGAACCGTGCCAGCAGCGGTTCCCGCGCCAGAACTAATTACACGCAGCCACTGCGCTCGCACTGGGGGAAGCCCGTATGCCGTCATCATTAGCCTGCTGTCGAGTTGCATCCAGTCACTCTCCCTCGGGCCTTGCGCGCCTGTCCGGACTGCCAATCCTGACATATATGAGAATATATCTTATTTAGTATTGTTTATGAGAATGATTCCTAATAATATCCCCTTCGCCAGACGGCATCAGAACAGCGAAGGGGAGACGAGTAATGAGACAGTTAACAGCGGGCCTCGTGTTGGGCCTGTGTAGCACAGCGGCGGCCGCGGCCACGCCTACACCCGAGGAGATGTGGGCCATTATCCAGCAGCAGCAGGCGGAGATTGCAACGCTCAAGCAGCAGTTGGCAGCAACGGACGAGGAGATCAAGGAAACCGGCGTCAAGGTCGAGGCCACGGCGAGCATGGTGGAAGCGGGGCTGGCGTCCACCGGGCAGTCGCTGGCGTCAAGCTGGACCGAACGCACGCAGATCGGCAGCTATGGCGAGATGCACTACAACAATTTGACCGATGAGAATGACAGCGGCGGTGACAAGGACGAGTTGGACTTCCACCGCTTCGTCTTCTACCTGGGCCACGAATTCAGCGACACCACCCGCATGTTCTCCGAGGTGGAGCTGGAGCACTCCATCGCCGGCGAGGATCAGAACGGCGAAGTCGAGCTGGAGCAGGCCTATATCGAACACGACCTCGGCGAGGCCACCCGCGTGAAAGCCGGCCTGTTCCTGATTCCGGTGGGCATCCTCAACCAGACCCACGAACCTGACACGTTCTATGGGGTGGAGCGCAACAAGGTGGAGACCAATGTCATTCCCACCACCTGGTGGGAGGGCGGCCTGGCCCTGGGCGGCGAGATCGCGCCCGGCTGGAGTTACGAGACCGCATTTACTTCCGGTTTGAAGCTCGATGCGGACGCGGGCCAGTGGAAGATTCGCGACGGGCGCCAGAAAGTGTCCGAGGCCGATGCCTCCGATCCCGCCTACACTGCCAACCTGAAATACACCGGTGTGGCCGGCCTGGAATTGGGCGCCACGCTGCAGTACCAGCAGGATCTCTACCAGGGTGAGTACGGCCAGGATATTGACGCCCTGCTGTACGAGGCGCACCTGAGCTATCGCAATGGGCCCTTCGGCCTGCGCGCCCTGGCGGCGACCTGGGATATCGACGACGCCATCGATACCATCAAGGCCGGTTCCGCCACTCAGGAGGGCTGGTACCTGGAGCCGTCCTGGCTGCTGCTGCGCGACCTGGGGATCTTCGCCCGCTACAGCGTGTGGGATAACCAGGCGGATGGCGCGGGAGATACCGAGTTCACCGAATGGAACCTGGGCTTCAACTACTGGCTGGAGGAGCACGTGGTGCTGAAGCTCGATTACCAGTTCCAGGATGCGCCCGCCGGCCAGAGTGAACTCGACGGTCTGAACCTGGGAGTGGGCTGGAGTTTCTGATGCCCGGCCCCCGCACCTTATCGGCGCTGCGGCGCTGCAGCCTGGCCGCCGTCCTGTGGATGGCGGCCTTCGCCGTTGTTGGTGAGGAGTATCTCGGGCGGGATGATTTCCTCGGGCTGGTGTTCGGCAAGCGCCAGCCGCAGCCGCACACCCTGTGGCTGACAAAGGAGCAAAAGACAGCGGCCAGGGCCGCTGTCGGTTGGGCGCCCGCGGCGCTGCGCCTGCGCTACTGGCAGCTGGGTACACGCACCGCCTGGATATTGGAGGACATCGGCAAGGAGAAACCCATCACCCTGGGTGTGGCCATCGATGGGCAGAAGATCGAGCGGGTCGATGTCCTGGCCTTCCGGGAGAGTCGGGGCTGGGAGATACGCTATCCTTTCTTTACCAGCCAGTTCAGCGGCCTTGGACTGGCCCCGGACGGCTATCTGTCCGGGCCCGTCGATGGCATTACCGGTGCCACCCTGTCGGTGCGCGCGACCGAGCGCATGGCCCGCCTGGCCCTGTGGCTGGATGCGCAGGTGCAGGGTTGATGCGGCGGCGCCTGGTCGGCCTTTTGTGGCGCTGGCACCGGCGACTGGGACTGGTGGCGGCAGTGTTTGCGCTGCTGCTGGCCGTCACCGGCATTGCGCTCAATCACACCCCGGAGCTGGGACTCGATCGCCGCTTCGTCGACTGGCCCTGGCTGAATCGCGCCTACGGCGACCTCTCCAGCGACCCGCCCGCCTTCCAGCTGGGGGAGCATTGGCTGTCCCGGAGCGCCGACGGCCGGGTCTACCTGGACACCCGGGAGGTGGCACCCTGCAACGGCGCGCTGGTGGGCGCCCTCGCGGCGGAGGGGCTGGTGTATGCCGCCTGCGCCCGGGAGCTGCTGCTGATCACCGCCGCCGGCGAACTGGTCGAGTCCATCAGCGGCAGCACCGGCTTGCCGTCGCCGCTGACGGGTATTGGCCTGGCCGGGGGCGAGGTGGCAGTGCAGGCGGCGGGCAATTGGTGGCTGGCAGACCTCGAGCTGGCGGATTTCAGCGCCCGCGCCCCCGCGGGTGAGGTCATCAGGCAGCCGGTGTCGGGACATCTCCCCGCGCAGGTCCGCGAGGGCATTCCCGCCCCGGCCGCATGGTTGAGTTGGGAGCGGCTGCTGCTGGATGTGCACAGCGGTCGGGTGCTGGGACGGCTGGGGGTATTGTGGGTGGACCTGGTGGGTGTGTTGGTGTGCAGCCTGGCAGGCAGCGGTATAGCCATGTGGTGGCTGCACCGCCGCCGCCGCGGTGGCAACTGAGGACGCGGCGACCTACCCCGGCGCCGTGTAGCTCACAGCGGTGACGTAATACAGCTGTTCACCGGAGGGACTTTCCACCCGGATTTCATCGTCCAGGCGTTTACCCAGCAGGGCGCGGGCCATGGGTGAGTCCATGCTCAGTTTGCCCCGGGGCAGGTCAAACTCATCCGGCCCGACGATACGCCAGCACTGCTCCTGACCCGCTGTATCCTCCAGCCAGACCCAGGCGCCGAAGAAAATTCTGCTCGTGTCCACCGGGGTCTGGTCGATCACCTTCAGTTCGTCCAGGCGCTTCTGCAGGAAGCGCACCCGGGAGTCGATCTCCCGCAGGCGACGCTTGCCGTAGATATAGTCGCCATTCTCGGAGCGATCGCCGTTCTTGGCGGCCTCATGCACCGCGCTGGTGACCTGGGGGCGCTCCACCTTCCACAGCTGGTGCAGTTCCGCGCGCAGGCGCTGCTCACCCTCGGGGGTGATATAGGTCGAGCCGCGCCGCCGCGGTGGTTTGTATCTGCTCATGGGGCGCCATTGTACCGACCTCCCCGCGGATACCATAATCCCCCGCGCGAGACCGGACCTGGCAGCTGCCGGGCGCCTGACAACAGGCGCCTAAACCCATGCCCAAGCCTGAAAAAAATCCGTATAATGCCGCCTCTCGTTTGCCTGTGAGGCAGTGATGATAGACAAGAAATTGCTCAGTATCCTGGTGTGCCCGGTAACCAAGGCGCCGCTGGAGTACGACCGCGAGAAGGACGAACTGGTGGGAAAGCAGCCGATCAGTGCCGCGCTGATCTTG
>CAYTDW010000082.1:0-8189 GCA_964436585.1 uncultured Halioglobus sp.
GACCTGGGCGATGGCCTGGGCGGGGACCGCCTCGCCGAAGCAGGCGAGGCCGCCGGAGACGTTGACCGGGATTCTGCCGCCGATCGCCGTATCGCCCCGGCGCAGGGCGGCGGCCGCCTCGCCCCTGGGGGTGAGGCACAGGTCCTCGATCCAGTCGAGCTCCAGCGCGGTGGAGAGGTCGTAGACCTCTGCCAGGCTGACGTCGCGGGGATCGATGCCCGCCTCCTCGTAGGCTTTGAGTGGGATGGATGAGCGATAGCTGAGCGCCTGCACCCCGTCCGCCGCCGCCGAATCGGTGGCGATATCCGGCATCTCCACCACGCCGCTGGCGAAGGTGGGGGTGACGGTGGAGATGGCCGCCACCCGCGGCGCGTCCGCCTTGCCGATGCGGCGGGCGTAGTCCAGACTGCACACGATCAGGGCGGCGCCGCCGTCGCTGGTGGCGCAGATATCCATCAGGCGCAGGGGGTCGGCCACCATGGCCGAGGCCGCCACGTCTTCCGCGGTGAAGCACTTGCGGTAGCGGGCGCGGGGGTTCTTGGCGCCGACCCTGGAGTTCTTCACCTTCACCGCCGCGAAGTCCTCCAGGGTGTCGCCGTACAGGTCCATCCGGCGGCGGGCGTACAGGGCGAAGTAGGTGGGGTTGGTGATCCCCAGGTAGAAGCGCACCCAGTCCGGGTCGTCCGGGCGGTAACCACCGGCCGGCGCCAGGAAACCCTTGGGGGTGGTGTCCGCCCCCACCACCAGGGCGACCTCACAGGCCCCCGCCAGGATCTTGTTGCGCGCCGCCGCCAGGGCCTGGGAGCCGGAGGCGCAGGCGGCGTAGGAGGTGTTGACCTCCGCCCCCTGCCAGCCCAGGGCCTGGGCGAAGGTGGCGCCGGCGACGTAACCGGGGTAGCCGCAGCGCACCGTCGCGCCGCCGGAGACGAAGCGGACGTCCCGCCAGGGTATGCCGGCGTCGGCCAGGGCTTCGCGGGCGGCGGCCACGCCGTACTGGACGAAGTTGTGGCCCCATTTACCCCAGGGGTGCATACCGGCGCCGATAATCGCGATTTCGTTGGCCATGGCTTTACGCTCCCGTCGCAGGGTGGGCAGCAGACGTCAGGGGCCGCCACTTCCAGCTGACCTTGATGTCGGCATCGGTCTCGTGCAGGGTTTCCAGCACCAGCTCCATCGGCATGCCCACCTTCAGGTCGGCCACGGTCACGCCCTTGACCACCTGGCCCAGCACCACCATCTGCTCTTTCTCCAGCTCCACCCCGGCGATGGCGTAGGGCTCGAAGGGCTCCGCCGCCACGAAGGGCGCGGGGGGTTTGTAGCAGGCGTTGGTGTAGCTCCAGATACGCCCGGTCCGGCTCAGCGGCACCTCGTGAAAATCCGTGCTGTCGCAGGCGGGATTGCGGCAGTACTGGTACTGGGGCGGGAAAAAGTAGGTGTTGCAGTGGCTGCACTGGCTGCCGATCAGGTGTGGCTCCTCGGCCATGGTGTGCCAGCCGGCAATGGCCGGTGCCAGGGGTTTGTCAGTCATGTCGGTCTCCGCTGCCAGATCGGCGCCCAGAGTACTCTCGGCCGGTGGACCCAGGCAAGAAGTGCTCCACCGCGGCATCCCGGCATGGGCCGGCGGGCCCCGGGGGTTTACTATGGCAGACCTGGCGCGGCGGAGCAGGCGGTATTCCATGTGTGGGCGATTCAATGTGATCGACAGTCCCGGGCTGCAGCAACTGCTGCGGGACCTTGGTATTGACCTCACACTGCCCGGCGGAGTCAATATCGCGCCCACCGAGCAGGTGGCCCTGGTGCGCGGCACCGCGGGCGAGCGGGAGCTGGCCTCCGCACGCTGGTGGCTGACGCCCTCCTGGGCGCAGGGGGTCGACCAGAAGTACTCAATGTTCAACGCCCGCTGCGAAACCCTGGGCAGCAGCCCGGCCTTTCGCGGTCCCTTCAGGAGCCGGCGCGGCATCGTTCCCATGAGCAGCTTTATCGAGTGGCGCCAGGAAGGTGCCGCGAAGCAGCCCTGGCTGATCAGCAACGAGGCGGGCGCGCTCGCGGTCGCCGCCCTGTGGGATGTGTGGCAGGGCGGCGCCGGGGCGCTGCTGTCCTGCACCCTGGTCACCACGGCGGCAGCGCCCCTGTTTGCGCCCTGGCACCGACGCATGCCGGTGATCCTGGCGGCGGACGAGTGCGAGCGCTGGCTCGACTGCAGCCACGCCATCGCAGCCGGCGACCCCCTGTTTCGCAGTGAACTCAAGCAGACCCTGCGGATGCAGGCGCTGCCAAAGGCCGTGGGCAATGCCCGCAACAAGGACCCGGCGCTGCTGGCCGGCGTGGGCGAGGTGATCGAGTTGCGCGCCGCCTGATGGGGGCTGCCCCGGGCGGGCTATTGTCTGCAACCGGGCGATCGGGCATATTGCTTGGGCGGAACAAAAAAATACCGCCGAAAAAATAACTCGAACGCTCACTCTGGGGATTCCATGCAACGCACACACACCATCGCACTGCGTCGTTCCGTACTGGCCGTACTGGCCGCCAGCCTCACCCTGACCCACGACGGCGCTCTCGCCCAGGCGCTGGAAGAGGTGATCGTCACCGCCCAGAAACGCGAGCAGGGGCTGCAGGACGTGCCGATCGCGGTGCAGGCTTTCGGCGCGGAGCAGATCAACAACCTGTCGGCGACCGACATCGGCGACCTGGGGATATTCACCCCCAACGTATCGATCTCCCAGGCCGCCAACCAGCCCAGCTATTCCATTCGCGGCATCGGCACCAGCGACTTCGGTATCGGCGCCGACCCGGCGGTGGGCGTCTACCAGGACGGTGTCTATATCGGCCGCTCCGGCGGCTCCAAGGTGGCCTTCAACGACATCGCCCGGGTCGAGATCCTCAACGGACCCCAGGGCACCCTGTTCGGCCGCAATGCCGCCGCCGGCGCCATCCAGTACGTGACCAACAAACCCGACGAGGAACTGTACGGCTGGGCCCGGGCCACGGTGGGCGATTACAACCGCTTCCAGCTGGACGGGGTGGCTAACGTGCCCCTGGCGGACAACCTGTATTTTCGCACCGGCGTGCTGTGGAACGAGCGCGACGGCTGGATCGATAACGTCAGCAATGGCGATGACCTGGCGCGGGAGGGCAACCGCTCCATCAACACCCAGTTGCGCTGGCTGCCAACGGATAATCTCGATACCAACCTGCGCCTGGAATTCGACCAGACCGACCAGGACTCGCGAGTGCGCTCCAGCGCCGTGTGGGGCCCGCGTGACAACGGCGGCGGCTTCAACAAGGTGGCCAGCGATTCCGACCTGCCTGAGAAACGCGACCTGTGGGGAGCCGCCTATCACCTGACCTACGATATGGACTGGGCGACCCTGACGTCGATCACCGCCTACCGCCATTTCGAAACGCGCAACCCGGAGGAGAAGGATGGCTCCGCCGAGCTGTTCTTCTTTTTCAACGACCTGAACAAGGAGAAGAATGACACCCTGAGCCAGGAGCTGCGCCTGGACGGGGAGGTGGGCTCGAAGTGGCGCTGGACCGCCGGCCTCAACGCCTATGACGAGCACGCCCGGCAGACCAGCGGTATCCACCTGTCGCCCCAGTCCCTGGATAAATTGATCGCGGAAGGGGAGATCGGCGCGCCCTACGATGCGTTCCCACCCGGACTGCCGATCGACCTCGCCTTCACCCAGTTCCCCGACCCGTTCAATCAGCGCACGGTGACCAGCGGCGCCCAGGCGTTGCAGGACGATATCCGCTACCGGGAGGAGATTCGCATCAACGCGAAGTACCGCTCCTACGCCGGCTTTACCGACCTGACCTATGACATCACCGATACCCTCGCCCTCACGGGCGGCGTGCGCTACACCCAGGACGACAAGGAGTTCGGCCGCTTCGTAAGGTACAACGATTACGTGATCGCCTTCGCCTTTCCCACGGAAACCCGGCTCGATGGCAACGGCAGGTACGATCCCGATGGCCAGCTCGGTTTCCTGCAAACCAACGAGAACTGGTCCCAGGCGACCCCGCGGGCGGTCCTGGAATGGCAGGCCCTGGAGGAGATGATGCTCTACCTGTCCTACGCGGAGGGGTACAAGGCCGGCGGATTCAACAGCGCCGGCGAGATCTTCGCCCCGCCCTTCGACCCGGAGGAGGTCACCAACTACGAGGCGGGCATTAAATCCAGCTGGCTGGACAACACCGTGAGGATGAATGCCGCGGTGTTCAGTTATACCTACGACAACCTCCAGTCCCTCGCGTTTATCGAAGCGGAGTGCCTCCCCGATTCCAGTGTCGGCACCTACCTGTTCGAGACCGCGGACGTGGAGGGCGATGGCTTCGAACTTAACGTCAACTGGCTGGCGCTGCCATCGCTGGAGTTGTATTTCAACACCGGTTACCTCGACGCCACCTACGAGCGCCGGGAAGAGCGTCGGGTCGTCGACGGGGTCTGCCAGGTGATCGACCGGGCGGGTGAAACCTTCGCGGAGTCGCCCGATTTGAACTACACCGTGGGCGCCAATTACAGTTTCGATTTCAGCAATGGCAGCGAGCTGCAGTTTGCCCTGGCCTACAATTTTACCAGCGGCGCGGAGCGCACCAGCTGCAGCTACGTGGTCAACAACAAGGCGGCCGGCCTGCCCAATGACGTGTATGGCCTGACCGAGGTGGATGGCAAGCTGATCATCAGCAATTTCTCCGCCACCGGGAACCTGACCGAACCGCCCTTCAACGAATGCCCCGATGGCGACGACTTCGAGCAGCTCAACGCCCGGGTGGCCTACAACAGCCCGGAGCGGGACTGGACCGTGGCCGCTTTCGTCACCAACGCCACCAACTGGGCACCGGATAATGTGGACCCGGGCGGCCTCGGCGGGGAACTGGCCACCGATTTCTCCGACGGTTCGCCCTCCTACGGCCGCACCGAGGAGCCGCGGATGTACGGCATGGAGTTCCGCTACAACTTCCAGTAGTCCGTCAGCGACACCTCAAAAACCTGCTCTCAAAACCCGCCTCACGGCGGGTTTTGCATTTCGACCCTTATCGCAGCCGCGATGGTCTCGCTCAGCTTGAACAGCAGGGCACTGTAGGCGGCCGGGAGTTGTGCCGCCTGCAGTTCCCCTGCCGGCAGCGCCTGGCTGAACTGGCTGATACGGCTGGTGATGCCGGCGCCGTCGCCGGGCCGGTACAGCAGCCAATCGGCGACCAGGATTGCCTGGCCGTCACGGGCATCCAACTCCAGGATATTGATCCTGACCCCGTAATCCGGCGCCTGGCGCAGGTCCCAGGGAAAGAAGCGCAGGGTTTCAGTCTGCAGCAGGGCCGACAGGTTGAGGCCCAGCACGCGCGTGATGCCGTCGTCCAGCGGCTCTGCCCAGCGCTCGGACTCGGCGAGCTGCAACTGGTTGCCGCCGCGGGTGTACACCAGCGCGTTGCGATTGAGGAACTCGGGAACATCCACCGGCCCGATGCCGAGTGAGGGCGTCGGGCCGCCGGGGGCGTGGGCGACAGCGGGGGTGAGCCGGTAGAAATTGCTCGGCGGGGAGCTGGCGCAGGACACGAGGCACAGCAGCAGGCACAGGCCGGCGCCGATTCGCTTCAGCGTGCCGGTCATTGGGTATCCTCCTGTTTGCCGCGCAGCAGCGCCTCGGGTTGCCGGTCCAGCATATTGGCGAGTTGCTGTATCGCCCTGCTGGCCAGGGTCAGCTCCCGCAGGGCCTTGTCCAGCTGGTAGGCCGTGGCGGATCCCGGCGCCACCAGGCTGTCGATATTCCGCATGGTATCCTCAAACGCCGTGATGGCGTCGCTGAGCACATCCAGGTTCTTGCGGGTGAGGGCGGAGAGCCGGGGCAGCTCCTCGTTCACCCCGGCCAGGGTGGCGGACGCGCCGTCGAGCACGCCGTCCAGTTTCGGGCCGGAAGCGGCCAGCTGACCCCTGAGCTCATTGCTGAGGGCGGTGAGAGAGGCCAGGCTTTCCTCCAGTCTTGCCGGCAGGGTCTGGAAGGCCGGGTTGGTCACAAAGGTGTTGAGCCCATCAACGGTACCCTCCAGCTTGCCTGCCAGTGCGGCCAGGTCGATCTCCTCCACCTGCCGGGCCAGCAGTTCCAGGTCGGTGGGGATGGTGGGAATCTGGGTGTATTCCGTGTCTATCTGCGCCAGCACCGGCGGCTTGTCGGGACGGAAGTCCAGCTGGATGTAAAGCAGGCCGGTGAGCAGGCTCTGGGTCTTGAGCTGGGCGCGCAGGCCGCGTGCGATCAGCTGGTCAGCGACAGCCTTGGTATCGCCGCCCAGGCGCTTGATATTCTTGCCACTCAATTGGGCCTCCACCAGCATGATCAGGTCGAGGCTGTCGGCGTCCAGCATCAGTTCGATCGCGGTGACCTGTCCTATCTGCACCCCGCGGATGGCGACGGGAGCGCCTATGTTCAGGCCCTTGACCGAACCGTCGAAAACCATCACCACGGTTTCCCGCGACTGGCCGAAGTTGGTGCCGAGGGCGAACATCACGATGGTGAACCCGATCAGCAGGGCGCCGAGAATAAACGCCCCGATGGCAATGGCATGAGGCTTCTCACTCATGGTGCGATCTCCGTGCTGCTGTTGTGTTAGCAGGGCTGCCGCCCCGGGTGAGAAATTCCCTGACCACCGGTTGTTGGCTGTGGTCCCGCAGCCAGGCCGGGTCGCCGCTGTCGATCATGGTGCGACTGGCGGCGTCCAGGTAAACGGAGTTGGTGGCAATGGCGAAGATGCTCGGCAGCTCATGGGTGACAATGACCACGGTGGCCCCGGTGGATTCCTTCAGCTCGAATATCAGGTCATCGAGCAGCCTCGAACTGATCGGGTCGAGCCCCGCGGAGGGTTCGTCAAAGAACAGTATTTCCGGGTCCAGTGCGATCGCCCGCGCCAGCGCGGCCCGCTTGAGCATCCCCCCGCTGATTTCGGCCGGGTAAAACGCCTGGAAGCCCGCAAGCCCCACCAGGGCAAGTTTGTAGGCAACGATGTCGGCGATCTCGTCGGCGCTGCATTTGCTGTAGAGCTGCAGCGGCAGCGCGACATTCTCCGCCAGGGTCATGGCGCTGAACATGCCGCCGGTCTGGTAGGTGATGCCCCAGCGCCGGCGGATCGCATCCCGTTGCCGGGCGTCGGCGCGGGTAAAATTCTCGCCGCTGTAAAGAATCTCGCCCGCAGCGGGCTCAATCAGGCCCAGCAGGTGCTTGAGCAGCGTGCTCTTGCCGCAACCACTGCCGCCCATGATCACGAAAATGTCACCGCGGCCGACGTCGAAGTTGAGGTCGCGCTGGATGACGAAGGAGCCGTAGGCCATGGTGAGCCCGCGGACGCTGATGTGGGGCCCTGGGGCGGCGCTGCCGTTCATATGCGCAGCTGCTGGCAGAGAATGTTGATGCCCGCATCGGCGACGATCAGGTAGACGATGGCGGTGACGACCGCCGCCGTGGCCGCATCGCCCACCGCGGCGGAACTCCTGCCCGAATTGATACCGGCGCGACAACCGGCTACCGCGATCAGCACGGCAAACACGAGGCTCTTGGCCAGGCCTACGGCCAGGTGGTTGATAGCCAGCGCACTCTCGGTCTGGCTGATATATTGCAGGGGGCTGATGCCCATTCCCCCCGCCACCACGCCACCCCCCACGATTCCCAGCAGGTTGGCATACAGGGTGAGCAGCGGCATCACCAGCAGCAGGGCGAGCATGCGGGGGATCACCAGGAACTCCACCGGGGAAACACCCATGGTGGTGATGGCGTCTATCTCCTGGTTGGTCTGCATGGTGCCCAGCTGCGCCGCATAGGCGGCGCCGGTGCGGCCCGCCATGACCACTGCCGTCATCAACACGCCCATCTCCCGCAGGATGCCGATGCTCACCAGGTTGGCCACGTAGACCCCGGCGCCGAATTGCTGCAGCTGCACGGCACCGAGGTAGGCCAGGATCATGCCTACCAGCACGCTGGTAAGGCTGATGATACCCAGGGCCTCGGGGCCTGCCTGGTAGACGAAGTGGCGGAAATCCTGGAAGCGGGTATTGGATCTTCCCGTTACCAGCCGGGCCAGGGCGATACTCACCTCGCCGGTGAAGGCCAGCGATTCCCGCAGGGTTTGCGCGCTGTTGCGCAGCAGCTGGAGGGGATGCAGGCCCGCCAGCCAGTTGCCCCCGGGCCCGGCTGGCTGTTGGC
>CAYTDW010000083.1:0-8161 GCA_964436585.1 uncultured Halioglobus sp.
GGGCCGGAAGATCCCCGTCTGCCGGAAGAGCGGATTATGGGTAGGGATTCAGGCGGGCGCGCCCAAGGCCAGGGCGCGGGTGTGGGCGGCAGTGCGGGCGGTAGTGACGGCAACGGCATCGTAATCGGCGCTGAATTCCGGCCAGCCAGCGGCATGGCGTTCGATCAGACCGACCAGCGCGGCGATGTGGCGGGGATCGTCATTGAGGGCGGGGAGATAGCCTTCATGATCACCGTGTCGTTCTCAGCCACAACCACGAACTGGGCTCCCGCCTTAAGACCAAGGCGTTTTCGAATTTCCTCCGGAATGACAACTTGTCCTTTTGAGGACATCTTTGTCGTGGCTAAGTTTGTCATGTGGCTACCTCATCCTTATGATCTTACTGGTAAGATTATCGGTATTGTCGGGGTCGCGAGTCAAGGGGCTGTGGCCTGTTCCGACAAATTTCAGACTTACGCATTTGCGTCGTTATTCGAAAAAAGCTTTGCCTTGAGTTGATCGGGAATCCCTGCTGACAGTTTTACGATGGCGCGCACGTGTTGCAGCGTCGGGATATCGAGTCCCAGATCCGCCGACCATTCTATGGCCGTATCGATGTCTTTCTCAGCCGTTTGCTGAAAGGAGGGTTCAGCCAGGATCAAAGCCAGGAATGACTTGTACATTTCCCAATTGTCGGTACACCAGTTTTTGCCGGAGCTGGCGGACATGACCTCCACTACGCGTTCGATATCGAGGTTGGCCTCTGCGCCTATAGCCAGCGCCTGGGTAAATACGTAGGCATTACCGAGGGCGACGATGTTGTTGATCAGTTTGACCGCCAGCCCGCTTCCGAGCCCGCCAACTGTGAAAATGTCTTTTCCCATTGCCTCCAGATAGGGCCGCAACATTTCCATGGATTCCCTGTCGGCACCCCCGATCATGAAGCTGAGCTGGCCCAGCTCGGCAATGATGGGCCCGCCGCTAACCGGGGCGTCCACCAGGGTAAGTTCACTGTTGCTGATACGCTGCTGAATATCCTTGATAAGCATCGGTGAAACCGTAGACATCACGACGATGATTCGCTTGTTGCCATCGGCCAGACTGGCCACCAGGCCGTTATCGCCGAACAGAACCGCATTCAGTTGCGTACCGGTGTTGACGATAATAAAAACAATGCGACATGACGCCATGTCCGGCAGGGCGTTAGCCACCGTCGCGCCCAGGTCTGCGCACTTTTGCACCGCCTCCGGATTCAGGTCGAAAACCACCAGCTTGTGCCCGGCTTTCAGCAGGTTCCGGGCCATAGGGTTGCCCATCATGCCCAGACCAATAAAGCCTACATTCACGCCAGCTACCTCCGTTCCCAGGTTAACACTCCGGTAATTTCGATGTCGCCATAACGTATCGGCGGTGTCCTCAATACCAGTTGATCGCCGTAAAGTTCGTAGTATCTCAGCTGTTTCCCGCCCACCCATCCGGGGAACAGGCTGCCCTCAACGGCGGTGGTAATGGTTTTGCTATCCACATCGACCTCGCACGGTCCGTAATAGGCGATATAGCCCTGCATAGCTGCCCTGAACTCCGCATCCGTACCCGAAGCCTGGTCACCGGAAGCGAACAGTGGACGGTTCTGCCGCATCAGTTGTCCCGACATATAACCGGACTCGGTGAATATTGCCTGCCCCACGGCATCCTCTCCCAATGGGTAGAGCACATCTCCATTGGAGGTCCTGAATTCGGACGACAGCAACCGCCACACACCGGTGAGCTGCTTTATCGTTTTGGCATGCTCATTTTCCATAGCCGGATCCTCGCGCCACAGTGCCCGGGAGATGGTAAATTGGCAGCACAACGACACTCCTCAATTGCAAATTTTTACCTCAGGATAGGGGAAAAACCCGATAGGCGCCAAATGGAAGGAGTATTCGGGTTCCTCAGGCGGACGGTAGAGCTTGGCGATGCTGTATACACTTCCCCAGGATAGCGCACAACCGCCGCCTGGCGCGGCCCGTCGTCGTGGTAAACCTCGACAAACTCATCAAACCGGCATTGCTGATCAGGCCTGGCGGGTGTCTAATAATACAGTCAGAGCGGACTGTTTTTTGAATTTGTCCTTATTAGCTGCCAAGCGCCAAGCGATTCAGAGATTCAACTGGGAAACAACAATATGAGCGCAAATATCGGTGTCGTACCAACGTCAGCCGAACTCGCCCACAGGGAAGCTATACGCGAGGTGCTGGCAATCCACAGCCGGGGGCTTGATCGCAACGAGGTCGGGCTGTTGAAAAGTGCCTACTGGCCAGAGGCGGAGGTGGATTATGGCAGTTTCCGCGGCAAGGCCCACCAGTTCGCCGACCTGGTCGGCCCGGCCCTCGCCGGCGCCTATGAACTCACCCAACACCTGTTGGGACAGGTATTCATCGTGCTGGAAGCAGATTGCGCAAGTGCCGAAACCTATGTCTACGCCCGCCACCTGTTGCACGGCGCGGAAGAGGAGCTGGCCTTTGCAGGCCGCTACCTCGACCGGTTGGAATTGCGCAACGGGTGCTGGAAGATCATCCATCGCCAGGTAGTCATGGACTGGAGCCTGCGCCTGGACGTGCAGGACGAGCGCAGCGGCGATGGATTTGGCGCACTGGCGAAGGGCGCCGGCAATCGACAGGATCCGGCATACGCATTGCTACCCATCTACTGAGGCACCCGGTATGGCCAATACACTCGACAGCCTGATAGCGAAGCAGGACATCACCGAGCTGATCTACCTCTATATGCGCGGCCTCGATCGTTGGGATGCAGACCTGATGCGTTCGCTGTTCCACGACGACGCCTGGTGCGAATACGGCTTCGTGAACGGCGGCGCCCATGCTTTTGTCGATTATTGCATGGGCGCGCTGGCGACCCACGCGGCCAATCAACACTTTGTCGGCAACATCCTCATAGACGTGGAGGGGAATGAGGCGTTCGGTGAGGTCTACTTCAATGCCTACCACAAGATCGGCGGGCAGGACGGGTTCGAGGACGTGATCATCGCGGGCCGCTATCTCGACCGCTACGAGCGACGTGGCGGCGTGTGGAAGTTCGCCTATCGTTCAGAGCGGGTGGACTGGAGCCACACCGGTCCTTGTCACGATCCTTACTTTCAGCTTGCCCCCAATGGTCTTGTTGGCACGCGCCGGGACGATGCCGTCTACGACCGCGCGGCGCGCTATAAACGCCATACGAGTGGATAAGTTAAGCGAGTGCCTGGTTGCCGTGCCCGGTGCCGGCGTCGGGCGTGCAATGGCGTTAGCGCTGACGCGTTTTATTGTCGCCCCATGTTTATCTTCCACCGGCACTTCAGGCACAACCCCGAAACCTTGATCTGGATCATTTATCAGTAATTCTAAAACAGTCAGTCCTGTTTTTATTACAAAGCAGATCGTATCATTCCTTCCGTACAGCCCACCCAAATAGTCCGGAGGGAGTGATGGCTCGCAGCTGCCTTCAATGACCGCAGGGCAATTCTGGATCCAGGGTAAGAACCTGGAAATCCGGCCGGAAAAATCTGGAGAATACTCACCATGGCAAACAACAAGCAGACGCAATCCGGGCTCCATAACCTGGCGCGCTCGCCGGGACCCTCCTACCAGGACCTGCTGGACCAGGAGGTCAACACGGTACCTGACTGTTTGCGGGAAAACACCAACCCCTACCTGGGATCCGACAATCTATCGGTGGACCGCTATCTCTCGCGCGAATTCCACGAAAAAGAAGTGGAGCACGTGTGGCGGCGCACATGGCAGGCGGTGTGCCGGGACACCGAAGTAGCGGAACCGGGTGATACGCATGTCTACGACATCACCCGCTTCTCGATCATCGTCACCCGCACCGCAGCCGGCAAGCTGAAGGCATTCCACAACGCCTGCTTGCACCGTGGTCGTCAACTGGTCGACCAAAGCGGCAAATATGAAAAATTTCGATGCCCCTATCACGCATTTACCTGGAGCCTGGAGGGCGACTTCAAATGGGCGCCCTGCAAATGGGACTTTCCCCACATTAAGGAGGACGAATTTGGCCTCCCGGAGGTGCAGGTCGATACCTGGGGTGGGTGGGTATTCATCAACATGGATCTCGATGCCCCTTCGCTGCAGGATTACCTCGGCGTACTGCCCAGCCACTTTCAGCGCTGGAAACCGGAAACCGGTTACAAGATGATACATGTGGAAAAGGTCATTCCCTGCAACTGGAAGGTCGGCTGGGAGGCTTTTATCGAATCCTACCATGCGCTGGCGACGCATCCGCAAATCCTGCCCTACACGGAAGATGCGGATTCCCAGTATGACATCTGGGGCGACCATATCAGCCGCACCATTACCGCCCTGGGAGTCCCCAGCTTTCACCTGAAAGACGTGACGGACCAGGATGTGGTCGACACCATGCTCGGCGTGTCCGCTATGGTCGCCAGGCCCAATCACGCGAAGGTCCCCGAGGGTATGACCGCTCGCGAGTATATAGGACAACTGAACTCGGAAACCTTCAGTGAAAATCACGATCGGGAGCTGGCCAGCTTCGCCACCAACTCCGAACGCATGGACTCAATTCTCTACTCAATTTTTCCCAACTTTGCTCCCTGGGCGGGGTTTCACCCCAACATCACCTATCGCTTTCGTCCGAACGGGGACGACCACAAGACTGCATTGATGGAAGTCATCGTGATCAGGCAGTTGGCGACTGGCGCGCCGCGACCAAAGGATGTGCCGGTACGACGCCTTGGCGAAAACGAACTGTTTTCAGAGGCGCCGGAATTAGGCGTCAGTCTGGGTACCATCTTCGACCAGGACCTGTTCAATATGCCGATGATCCAGAAGGGCATGCACAATGTGAAATCACGGGAACTGGTGCTGGCCAACTATCACGAAGTACGGATCCGGCATTTTCACCAGACCATCGACAAATACATCAACGGCGAGCTGTAGCTGATTTTGATCAAAACGGCAGAGGAAAGGCAATGAGCAAGTGTCCCGCAGATTTCAATTTCTTCGATGAGAAAGTCCTGAATTGTCCCTATGATTTCTACCAGACCCTGCAGGAGAAGGCACCGGTTTACCAGCTGCCGGATACCAACATATTCATGGTGACGCGTTACGCAGACATCAAGAAGTTATTGAAAGATACTGCAACCTATTCCAACAACTTCAATCACCTGCTCAAGGGTCCAGAGCCTGCGCCGGAAGTCACGGCGATCTACGCCAGGGCCTGGCAGCCTGTCGATACCATGATCACTGCCGATCCGCCGCGGCACAGAACTTACCGCATACTGGTGAACAAGGTCTTCAGTGCCAGCCGCGTTGATGCGATGGAAGAGTACATGAAGACCATCGTGCATGAACTGATTGACAGCTTTATAGAGAATGGAGAATGTGACTTCATCCGTGAATTCACCACCCCACTGCCTGTCTATGTCATTGCAGACCAGTTGGGTGTGCCGCGTAAGGATCTGAAAGAATTCAAGCGCTGGTCGGACTCTTTCGCGCGACGCCTGAGCCAGATGGCGACACCTGAAGAGCAGGTGGAGGACGCGGAAAATATCGTGGCCTTCCAGTTCTACTTCGCGGACATGATCGATCAGCGCAGGAGGAATCCCAGCGATGATATGATTTCAGACCTGGTGGTCACGGAAATTGAAGATCCTGATAGTGGCGAAATTCGACCCCTGAACATGGAGGAGCTGCAAAGCATCCTGCAGCAGCTGATGGTGGCGGGTAACGAGACCACCACCTCGGCCATTACCGGAGGCATGGTCAGCCTGATCCGGAATCCTGGGCAGATGAAGGCATTACAGGACAATCCCACCAGGATCGCCAATGCGGTTGAAGAGATCCTGCGTATGGAGTCCCCCAGTGCCGGCATGTGGCGGGTGGTCAAAAAGGACACCGCATTTCACGGCGTGGACATTCCGAAAGATTCCCTGGTGATGCTGCGCTACCATGCTGCAAACCGCGACCGTGCCCTGTTCGATGATCCCAATGCTATAAATATCGATCGCAAAAACGCCGACGACCACATCGCTTTCGGTCAGGGCATTCACTTCTGTCCCGGAGCCATGCTGGCGCGCAAGGAGATGAACGTGGCATTCGAGGCACTGTTGTCTCGCCTGGACAATATTCGATTGGTGGAACGGAAGAGCGACCTGAGTTATTGGCCCAATATCGTCCTGCGCGGGCTAAAGGAGCTGCATATTCGTTTCGATAGGCGCCCTGCCTGACCGTGCCCTTTAATCTACGTCCCAGGCACCGGGGTGCCCAGAGCATTTGAAGCGGTCCCTGAATACTGTAATCTCCCGATGATGAACGGCTTTCGGGAGACATTGCGTGCCTGTATTGAGCGATGATGTATTGCGCGCCACCGCGAACAAGTTGATCGCCGCGCACCAGGAGGCGTCGCGTAGCAACGATTGGCTGTTTTTTTGTCGATGAGTTGTATGCAGATAACTGCATTTATACCTGCGAGTACGCGGGTGTGATGAGTGTCACTGCGAACGGGATTGACGAGATAAGGGCTACCCATTACGGCCGCGACATGCGGGTCGGCTGGGAGGGATGGAGCTTCCCCTATGAGGGTGTCTATGTGGGAACGGACAACAGGCTGGTAACCCACTGGTTGAACCGTGGCCCGGGCCTGAAGCCCGACGGCAGCCATTTCCAGACGCCCGGCATATCGTTTATCACGCTGAATCCGCAGGCAAGGATTTGTCGCCAGTTTGATATGTTCGACCTGGCACATCAGATGAAGTTATGTGATGAGCTTGAAGCTGCCGGCCTGCTGTCTGCGCAGCTCAAGGAGCAGTGGGTTATTCCCATGAAGCAGAAACTGCAACGCCAGTTGGGCGGTCACCAATGAAAGACGAAGGCGTCACCGCAATGACCACTGCGCAATACAATAAGCAGCTCACGCTCAACTTCTTCAATGCCATGCAGCGCGGCGATGCCGAGGCCATCGCCGACACCTACGCGGACGAGGGCAGGGTAGTCACCATGGGTAACACCCTGATCTCAGGGTCGAGGGGAAAGGAAGAAATACGCCGGTTTGCGGGTGGTGTGCTGGATGCATTCCCTTCGGGGCTGAAGTTCACGATTCTGCACATGACCGCCGAGGAAAACCGGGTTGCCGTAGAGGCGACTTCGGAAGGACTTCACGTGTCTGGCAAACCGTACAGGAACAACTACCACTTTCTGCTGACCTGGGAGCAGGGACAGTTGCTTGAAATGAAAGAGTACATGGACACCGAGCTTGTCACAGAGGTGCTCTGCGCGGGCGCTCGACCGCAATAGCACGCTTCGGGCAGCTGCTTGGCGAGCGGACAGCCCGCGCAACGCTACTCGCCGAAAATCGCTATTTCGCCAGGTTTACGCAGCATCTTATTCACCTCATCGAGATGCAGTTCTTCTGCCGCAATCATTTCCCTGGCGTATTCCTCCAGCAGAACGGATTCTCCTTCCACAATCTTCAGCAGGTGGTAATAGCCTGCCAGAGTTCGGGTTTCGTGTTCCAGGCTTTCCCGGAGAATGTCGCCGATGTCATGTTTCTGCGTTTCGAGCAATGCACCTATCTTCAGTGACGGGTGGCCGCCCAGCAGGGTAACCAATTCCCCGGCCTTCTGGGCATGGGTGAGCCCCTCCTGTGCATTGCCCTTGAGCCAGGATACGATGGGGATACGGTTGTACCCATAGACCATCAGTGAATAGTGGGTATACCGAACGACGCCAGCAAGCTCCAACTCCATGATGGTGTTAAGAGCGGCGATAGTGCTTTTTTTGTTCGACTTTTTCATAAAGAATCTCCTCTGACTGCTGGGTTCTTGATTCAAGCCATAATCAGCGTGCTGGAGAACGGTATAACCCGTCTCCCTGGGCAGTTTGCAATATCCAACTGTTGCTCGTACGTCGCTGCGGCGTAGCTTGTATTTGAGCGTATTGCTAAATTGACCGTAGCGCAAGTTGGATTCCGAAGATGTTGCTGCATGGCCGCTTTCTGTAGAAATACTATTAAGAACAGTAACTTGCTATGCGGAAACTGGCCCGGCGATTTTGTCTTTGCTTGGCACATTGAAAAATGTCTATACTCGCGAATGAACAAAGTCCCAGTTGGCATAGGGCTGGCCCCGTGGCCATTTCTTGGCTCGTCGCCGACAAGCAAGATAGAC
>CAYTDW010000084.1:0-8105 GCA_964436585.1 uncultured Halioglobus sp.
TGGCAGCCGACTTTCCTTGAAACCTTCCGCGTCCTCGACACCCATGCCCGATTGGCGAAACAGGGCCTGGACGCGATATTCACCCACGCGCTGATCAGTGGCAGCAATGGCGTGATTGACGAAAAGACCTTCATGCCTAATGCCGACTACTGGGCGGCACTGTTGTGGCGCAAGCTGATGGGTACCAGGGTTCTGGATGCCGGCCCCAATCAGCCCGGTGTGCACCTCTACGCGCATTGCCAGCGCGGCAATCCCGGCGGCGTGACAGTGCTGGCCATCAACCTGCGGGACACGGCAGGCTCTCTCAGTATTTCCGGCCCGGCCGATTTATACGCACTGACGGCGCCCGAGCTGCAAAGTCGGGCGGTGCACCTGAATGGTGAGGCGCTGGATCTGGGCCCCGATGATACGCTGCCGACGATTGCGCCGAAACGGGTGGAAGGAAAAACTGTTTCACTTGCCCCTACCAGTATCAGCTTCATCACACTGCCGGAAATCGATAACAAGGCTTGCAGGTAGCGACTATGAACCGGCGCCAGGTCGGTAACTGTTGGATGCAACCCGGAGATATACCATTTGAACGCGAGGATAAAAGTTATGGTTGTCAAACTTCTCATCAATCGTGCAGCGTCTGTAATGACCGCGTTGACCCTGTCGGCTGGCGTATTGACTTCTCACGCTGAGCCCAGTTCGCCCGAGGTAAAAGGGACGGTCACCGTCGATTTCAATCAGTCCCGAGGTGAGCGGTTTGCGGCGGAACGGGTAAACAATATCACCCGGGCGCATCGCTATGTTGAGCAGCGTGACGCCGATGTCGGGTTCTTCAACGAGCAGGGGCTGCACGGTGAGATTTACCGGGTCTGGGTAGATGCTCACGAACTTCGCGACCCGGAAAATCCAGAGGCCGGCTACGACTACAGTAGCATTCTCGATTATCTGTCAGATGCCAGTCGCCTGTCGGACTACCTGCTGGTGGTGATGGATACACGAGTGGAGGTCCGCGATTACAAATACACCGCTGAGCAGATTAAGCCGATCGTAAAGCGCATTCTAACCGACCTGAAAGTTCGCTTTCCTCAAATCTGGTATATCGAGACCTTCAACGAACCGGATCACAATATGGCCACAGAAGTGAAACCGGAAGATCTGTACCAATATTATGTCCCGTACTACGAAGCGATCAACGAGATCAATGAGGAACTCGACCCCCTGGTACCCCTGGAAGTGGGTGGGCCGTCGTTAACCACGTATACCGAAACCTGGATGAATCCCTTTCTCGACGACTACGCGGCGGACAAATCTCCCGACAAGCGCCTCGATTTTATCTCCTGGCACGCCTACGGCAAGTTTACGCAGGGTAGCCCCCATACTGAAGGCCCGCGGGCTTACCATTTCTATAAGGGTAACCCCAGTGAGGTGGCCAACGAGCGCGAGTTGCTGGAAGCCGAGTTGCGCAGCCGCGGTATTGACGACGATATTCCCGGTTTCATCACGGAAACAGGTATTTATCCCGGTCCGTCTTTCGATCACAAGGATGACCCCCATGCCGACTATATTATCCAGGCGGCCGGTGTTCCCTCTCTGCTTTACTGGTATATGGAACAGGATCATATGGTGCCGTTCAACTGGGTGCTGCGCCACAAGTCAGAGGAGCGCAAAGACCAATTGATTACCCAGGTAGGAGATAATCCCATTCCTACCGGCATCTTCTCTCCCTATGGAAATACGATGGTGATGATGACGAAGCTGAAGGATGAGCGTGTCGCTGCCGCGTCCACAACCCTGAAGAATGGCCGCGGTGTTTATGCTATAGCCAGCAAAGACGACAGTGGTGCCGCGGTTATGCTCTGGAACTACCAAAGCACTGACAACGAGGCTCATGCCGTAACTCTCGACATGACGAATCTGCCGGAAAATCTCAGCGGCGAAAAGGTTCGTCAGCGTGTGTACCGGATCGATGCCGAGACCAGCAACTACTGGGCGAACCCTGAAGCCGCAAATCTGCAGATGGTCTCGGAGTCTGTTGTTAAACCGGGTGAAAGCTACAGCGTACCGGTTAACTTGAGCGCCAACGCGCTACAGCTGGTTCTCCTCGAGCCGGTGAGGTAAGCACGCCGCACCCCGGCGCGTTCCCCGGTCAACACGATCTTGAAAGTGAACGGTAGCCTATGAAAGACAAAATTGACTTTGCATTTCTCCATGGCGGAGGACAGGGCAGCTGGGTTTGGCAGGAGACAATCTCAGAGCTGCATAAGCAAATCGGTGGAAATTTCGGTCGCGCCTTGGTGCTGGATGTTCCGGGCTGCGGCGAGAAACGTGACAGGAACACAGGGGGCCTGAGTTTTACTGCGATAATTGACGAGCTCATTGATGACCTCGAGGACGCGGGCCTGGACAATGTGGTTCTCGTAGGCCACTCGCAGGCAGGCACAGTCCTGCCACACCTGGCTGAAAAGCGACCGGCGTTGTTTCGCCGCCTGGTGTATGTGACCTGCTCTATACCCATCCCGGGTCAGAATGTGATTGAAATGGTCGGAAATGGGGTCCACGGCAGCGACGAGAATAGCGTGGGATGGCCCGTCGATCCGAAAACCACCAGCATGCAGGAGCGTACGAAGACCATGTTTTGTAATGACATGGATTCCCGGGAAGCCGTCGTCTTCTTGGGCAAGCTGGGTCGCGATAAGTGGCCGCCCGCCTGCTACATGGAGACAAACTGGCGATTCAAGCACCTGGGTGCCGTACCGGCTACCTATGTCTTGTGTCAGCGGGATAATATCCTGCCAGTTTCCTGGCAGGAAAAGTTCGCGGACCGTTTTCACGCAAAGAAAATCCTGCGAGTCGATGCCGGACACCAGGTCATGAATACTCAACCTCGCGCTCTTGCTGAAATTCTGCTTGGCGAAGCAGCATGATCAGCCGCAGGCGATTTAATCAGGTGAGATGGGAATCGATGTGCTGTCGACGTCGCCAGTACCTGCCGCTCTTGCTTCGCGAGGCGCGAAGGCTGGGGCATCGCCAATTGATGTGCTAGATTTCAGAAAAGCGATCGAGCAACCGAAATTTGACTGGCTCGACAAGAGGAAGACGAAATGGACGAGCAATACAGAATTAGCACGACGAGGGAGATCGAGGCGGTTATTGGAGAGCCCATGGAATTCGTTCGTGCAAAGATTGCGACTCAGCTCGATGATATTATGAAGGAGTTTGTTCATCGCTCACCGCTTATTTTTGTATCCACCATTGATGAAAATGGTCATGTGGATACCTCTCCAAAGGGTGACCCGAGCGGGTTTGTGATGACGGACGAGTTGGGAAATCTGTTGATTCCTGAGGGTCCGGGCAACAAACTGACCTTCGGATTCAGGAACATTCTGCGCAATAGTGAGATATACGCAGGAACGATTGGAAAAGAGCTATAGAGAAGAGCTCTATTGATGCCGTCGATTCCCGCACGGGCGCCACTGAAAGTCGGGAATAACAGGGTGCTACCCCTATTTTCGGACCCCTTTTTCGCAGAAGAGGTTGATGGATTATGTCAACAGTTGGAATTGTCGGGCTTGGCCTGATAGGTGGGGCGCTCGCACGGCGCCTGGGTAACAATGGCGACGCGCCGATCGTGTTTGATCTTCGGCAAGAACTGGTCGAAGCGGCGGTGGAGGCGGGTGCAAGCGCGGTGGGGAGTTCGCGCGAACTGGCCGAACGCTGCGACCTTGTCCTGGTCTGCGTGCAGACTGATGAGCAGTGCGTAGCGGCGATCTCAGGGGATGACGGCTTGCTCCAGGGAGCGGTCCCCGGCAGCTGTATCGCTGTGCTCTCCACGGTAATGCCCGCCACTATAGTCTCGCTGGCCGCACTGGCCGCCGCGCGCGGGGTGGACCTGGTCGACACGCCGGTGGCCGGCCGCGGTATGTTCAGCGTGGCGGATGGCACGATGTCGGTGCTTGTCGGCAATGACGGGGAACTCGTCAAACGGCTCGAACCCACCCTGCGCCGCTTTTCATCGCGGGTTGTGTCGGCCGGTGGGCTCGGAAGCGCCGCCGCCCTGAAACTTGCGCATAATGTCGTGGTTTACGCCGGTTTTGCCGCCATGATCGAGGCGGCGGAACTTGCCCGGGCCGCCGGTGTGCGCGATGGGTTGGTGGAAGAGGTGGCGCAAGCAAGCGGTGCCCTGTCAGAGCTGAGCGCAATGCACCACCAGTTCTACAAGCACCGACGTGACGAGGCCCATATTGCCGCCGAGGACGAAGTCGTCAGCGTCGCTGCCGCACTTGTCGACAAGGATCTCTCTGACGCGGTTGCGCTGGCCGAATCCCACGGCGTTGCCCTTCCTGTGGCCCGTCTGCTCTCCCATTCCGGCGCAACCATTTTTCGTGCCTAGGCGACTGGCGCTACGCGGTCGCCTGCGCTGAACTTGACACGCCATCGGCGCTGGATGCTAGGGGGGCCTGAACGCCCCGCACCCCCGTGGACCCGGATTCGAAAGCCTCAAGCAGCTGCTTGCTGCGAATTTCATAGCGCTCCAGCGAGGCCGCCTTAACCGGCCCGTAACCGCAGATTTCCGCGGCGGCACGGGCGAGTTCTATCGCCGCAGCGAGATTGTGCTGGTCGATGCGGGACACGATACCCTCAATCAGCGCGCGATAATCGTCAATGAGCCGCCGCTCCAGTCGTCGTTCGGGCATGTATCCGAAAATGTCGAGCGCGGTGCCGCGCAGGAATTTAAGCCTGGCCAGCAAGTTGAAGACCGTGAGTATCCAGGGACCAAAGCTGCGTTTTTTGGGCCGGCCGGAGGCGTCCCTGCCCGGCAGCATGGGCGGAGCCAGGTGAAAGCGCATGCTGAAATCACCCGAAAACTGTTCGCTTATCTGCCGCTTGAAGGCAGGGTCGGTGTACAGGCGCGCCACCTCATACTCGTCCTTGTATGCCATCAATCGCCCCAGCGTCAGGGCAACCTCGCGCACAAAACCCTCGCCGCCCTTCACTGGCTGCGATGCCAGCTGCTGGCGGACAGTACTGACGAAATCGCTGTAACGGCTTGCGTAGGCGGCGTTCTGGTACCGGCTCAACAGGCGGATTCGGCTGGCCAGTACTTCATCGACCGTGTCCAGCGGGACCGCGTCGCCGGGTTCCACAAGTTCCCGGGCCAGGGCGTCCGGGTCATGAACGGCCAGGCGTCCCAGGGCAAAGGTGCGCAGGTTGCCTGCGACGAAGCTGCCATTGAGACGTATGGCCTGCTGGATCGAGGCAATGGACAGCGGCAACAGCCCAAGCTGCGCGGCGCAGCCAAGCATCAGGATATTGGTGCCGATACTGTCACCGGTAAGCTCGGTGGCGAGCCTGCTGCCGTGAACACGGAAAGCCGGGCCACCAGCGATGGCTGCCAAAATCGTCGCGGCGAGCGTGGCTTCCCCCAGCTCCAGGTGCCTGTTGGTCTGGAACTCACCGGTGGGCGCGACATCAATGTTGAGGACGGCGGCCGTATGCCCCGGGCGCACGGTTTTCAGCACCGCCGGCCCGGCGCCCACAACCAGGTCACAGGCCAGGAGCAGGTCCGCCATGCCCTCGCTGAGGCGCGAACTGTAGATGCCCTTCGGATCAGGCCCGATACGGATATGGCTGGTCACTGAGCCGCCCTTCTGGGCCATGCCCGTCAGGTCGAGAATCGTGCTGCCTTTGCCGTCGAGGTGGGCTGCCATGCCCAACAGGGCGCCAATAGTCAACACCCCGGTGCCGCCGATGCCGGCAACCATGATGTTGTAGCCCCGCTCGTCGAGCGTTGCTGGAACCGGCTCGGGCACGCTGGCGAGCAACTGCTCGATCCGCGCGGAATCGCCGCTGGAGCGGACAGCAATGCTGGCACCGCTCACGCTGACGAAGGAGGGGCAGAACCCGTTTACGCAGCTGTAGTCCTTGTTGCAGGTGGACTGGTCAATCTTGCGCTTGCGGCCGTATTCAGTCTCCAGCGGCAGTATGCTGATGCAATTGGACTGTACCGAACAGTCGCTGCAACCTTCGCATACGTCGGGGTTGATGAACACGCGCCTGTCCGGATCCTCCATCAGCCCGCGTTTGCGCCGGCGGCGCTTTTCCGCAGCGCAGGTCTGCTCGTAAACTATGGCGGTCACCCCCGGGGTTTCGCGCAGTTCGCGCTGCAGCCGGTCCAGGTCGTCGCGGTGATGCAGGCTGGATTTCGGCGGCAGATCGCCACGGGCATACTGTTCGGGATGATCGGAGACCAGGTGCACCTCGCGCACTCCCTCCGCCAACAACTGCCTGACCATGTCCAGCGGCGTGATCTGCTGTTCGACCGGTTGGCCCCCCGTCATGGCAACGGCGTCGTTGTAGAGCAGCTTGTAGGTAATATTCGATTTGGCGGCGACTGCGGCGCGAATGGCGAGTACCCCTGAGTGGGAGTAGGTGCCATCGCCCATATTCTGGAACACATGGGGGGTGTCGACAAACCGGCTCACGCCGTTCCAGCCGGAACCCTCGTGACCCATGGGCAGGAACTGCATGGTATTGCGGTTCATCACCACGGCCACCAGGCCATGGCAGCCGATCCCGCCCAGCGCCACTGAGCCGTCGGGAATCCTGGTGCTGGTATTGTGCGGGCAGCCCGAGCAGAAGTACGCGGGCCGAATGCGCTCGCTGCCCACATTCCGCGCGCGCGCCTGGAACTCGCTCAATAGGGCATGGCGCGCTGCCACCTGCTCGTCGCCGCTGCCGAGCTGGTCGAGGATGGTCATGATTGCCTGGCGAATGATGCCGGCGCCCAGTTCGCCCACGGAAGGCAACAGGGCTGCGCCGTTCAGGTCCCGCTTGCCGGCCAGGGCAGGGCGCTGGTCGGTGTCCAGGCCGTAGAGGAGACGGGCTATCTGGTCTTCCATCACCGGCCGTTTTTCTTCAATCACCAGCAGGGCCTGGCTGCCCTGGGCAAAGCGTGTCAGTCCCTGGGGATCCATTGGCCAGACCAGCCCGGGCTTGTACAGGCGAACCCCCAGGCGGCGACAATGGTCCTCGTTGAGGCCGAGATCCGACAGGGCCTGGCGAACATCGAGGTAGGCCTTGCCCGCGCTGACGATGGACAGGGAGCGGCGCTCGCCATCGATTATGACTTTATCGATGCCGTTGGCCCGGGCGAAGGCAATCGCGGCCGGCAGTCGATAGTTGACCAGCCATTGCTCCTCCACCAGTGGCGGCAGGTTCGGGCGCAGGTTGAGGCCCTCCGGCGGCAGCTGGATATCCCCGGGGGTGGTATAGGGGCGATACGGGTCCGGCAATTCAATGCAGCCGGCGATGTCCAGTGTATCGGTGACGCACTTGAGGCCGACATAGCAGCCGCTGAAACGCGACATGGCCCAACCGAGCAGGCCGAACTCAATGATTTCATCGATGCTCGACGGGTAGAGTATCGGGACAAACGCCGCCATCAGTATCTGTTCCGACTGGTGTGCGCTGTCGGAGGATTTGCCGCCGTGATCGTCGCCGGCCACTACCAGGAAGCCGCCTTTGGCTGCGGCTCCCTCCAGGTTGCCGAGCTTGAGAGACTCGGCGGCCCGATCCACACCGATGCCCTTGCCGTACCAGAGTCCGAATACACCCTCGACAGCGGATGTGTCGAACCAGTCGAGTTGCTGGGTGCCGCGAATGGCGCTGGCCGCCAGCTCCTCGTTCAGGCCGGGCTGGAAAACGATATTGTGCTCATCGAGCAGTTTCTGCGCGGCCCACAGCGCTGAATCATAGACGCCCAGGGGTGAACCACGGTAACCGGAAATGTAACCGGCCGTGTGCAGCCCCGCCGCGCGGTCGCGGCGCGCCTGGTCAAGGGGCAGGCGCACCAGTGCCTGGTTGGCGGAGATAAATACGCGCCCGCCGGACTGGAGGTACTTGTCATCCAGCGAGATCAAGACCGGACTTGCTGAGGCTTTCGGGAGGGCAGGGCATCCAGCGGGAATTCGCAGTGATCCGCGGTCTGCTGAATTTCGATGAGATTGCCTTCCGGATCCCGGCCGTAGATGGTCTTCACATGGCCGACATCGATGGGGGCCGGCTCACTGAAGCGCATGCCCAGACCCTTCAGGCGGGTATACTCGTTCTCGATG
>CAYTDW010000085.1:0-8104 GCA_964436585.1 uncultured Halioglobus sp.
GAGGAACTGCTGGCCTATTTCCGCGGCGGCTTCCCGGCGCTGGTGCAAAGGTTGCGCCAGGATATCGAGCGAGCGGGTGGGCGAGTTCTTACCGGCGTGGCGGCTGAGTCGCTGGAAGTGACTGGGGGGCAGGTTTGCGGCGTCATAACATCACGGGGTCCGGTGCCTTGCGCGGCGGTCATTGCCACCACCGCATTACCTTTGGTGGCGGACTTACTGGTCGGATTGATGCCGGCTGATTACCTGCAGCGCCTGCGAGAGGTGCGCTACCTGGCCAATGTGTGCTTAATTCTGGAACTGGACAGGAGCCTCTCCGATACCTATTGGCTCAACGTCAATGATCCATCCTTTCCTTTCGTAGGTATCGTGGAGCACACCAACTTTGAACCCGCAGCGAGCTATGGGGGCCGCCATATAGCCTATCTGTCCCGCTACCTGCTCCAGAGCGATGCATTTTACCGATTGGATGCGAACGAAATGCTGCAGTATTGCCTGCCCTTTCTGCAGAGAATATTCCCGGACTTTCAGCCCGAATGGGTAAAACGCCACTACTTGTGGCGAGCGCGCTTTGCCCAGCCCGTGGTGACCAGGGGCTATGCATCAACGGTGCCCGATGTGAAAACCCCGCTCAAGGGCCTGTACCTCGCATCGATGGCACAGATCTACCCAGAGGACAGGGGCACCAATTATGCGATTCGTGACGGCCGCTGTGTAGCCCGCCTGGTCAGGTCGGAGCTGAATGCGGCCCTCGAAGACTCAATCGCCATAGACGTATCGATTGAGGGTCAACCCGCATGAAAACCTACCTGATCACCGGTGGTGCCGGATTCATCGGTTGCAACTACGCGGCACGCCTGCTGCAGCGCGGGGAGCGTGTGATAATTTACGACAACCTCAGTCGCTCGGGCGCGCAAGCCAACGTGGATTGGCTGCAGTCCGGGCCTGTCGGCGGCGGGCTGGATTTCCTCGGTGCGGATGTGCGCGATTACGAGACGCTGTGCGCTGCAGTGCACAGTGCTGATGTCGTAGTGCACCTGGCGGCACAGGTTGCGGTGACCAGTTCTCTGCTCAATCCCCGGGAAGACTTCGCGATCAATGCCCTGGGGACGCTGAATGTATTGGAGGCAGCGCGCTCGAGCACGCATCCTCCCATCGTGATCTACGCCTCTACCAACAAGGTATATGGCGATATAAACAACGTGGAGGTAATTGGGGAGGCAACGCGTTACCGGTTCGCATCGCTGCCCAAAGGTATCGATGAGGAGCAGCCGCTGGACTTCCATTCGCCCTACGGCTGCTCGAAGGGTAGCGCCGATCAGTATGTGCGGGACTATCAGCGCATCTATGGGCTGCCTACGGTGGTTCTACGGCAAAGCTGTATCTACGGACCGCGTCAGCACGGTATTGCGGACCAGGGCTGGGTGGCCTGGTTCATGATCGCTGCCCTTCGCGGCGAACCAATCAGCATTTACGGCGACGGCAAGCAGGTGCGTGACTTGCTGCATATTGACGATTTGCTGGATGTGTATGACCTGGTCGTCTCGCGCATCGATGTGGCCGCGGGGCAAGTGTTCAATGTCGGTGGAGGCGCTTCGCGTAGCCTGTCTGTCTGGGCGGAGTTCGGCCCCCGCCTGGAGGCCTTGGTGGGTCGGCAACTCCCGGTGCACTGGCGCAGCTGGCGGCAGGGAGATCAGCGAGTGTATATCTCTGACCTGCGTAAACTTGAGACCTTGCTGGGCTGGCAACCGAAGATCGACCTCGACACCGGGCTGGCCGCAGTGTTTGGCTGGATTCAAGAGCACCACCGGGAGTCGGGCTAGCCAGCGCATGCGTATCCTTATGGTGCTCACCTACTACTGCCCACACACCAGTGGCCTGACACTGTACGCACAGCGACTGGCGAAGGCCCTGGTACGCAGGGGTCACCACGTGACTGTGCTGGCCAGCCAGCACGAAGCGGAACTGCCGATGCACGAGCAGGCATCGGGTGTGGACATTGTGCGGGCACCCGTATTGTTCCGCGTGAGCAAGGGTGTAATCAGCCCCGCGCTTTACGCCCGGGCGGCCCGCCTGATGGGTAGTCATGATGTCGTTTTGCTCCACCTGCCCCAGTTCGACAGCGCGGGGCTCGCGCTGGTGGCGCGCTTACGTGGTAAGCCGGTCGTCATCACTTACCACTGTGACCTTGTTTTACCGGTCGGTGCTTTCAACAGGCTGGCCAATGCGGTGGTCCTGCTGACAAATAACCTGGCCGGAAGTTGGGCCGATAAAGTAGTCGCCTACACGCGGGACTATGCAGAGCACTCAGCATTCCTGCGTCGCTATGCCTGCAAGCGCGAGGTGATATTGCCGCCGGTGGAACTGCCCGAATCCGGCTCTGAGGAGGCGGCGGCGTTTCGCGCGCGTCACAATTGTGACGCTGTGCCCATTATCGGTATGGCCACCCGTTTCAGCGCAGAAAAAGGTGTGGAGGTATTGCTGGATGCACTCCCCGCAGTGCTGGAACGTTTCCCGCGTGCCCGGGTTCTATTCGCCGGCCAATATCGTGACGTGTGGGCGGAACAGGACTATTTTTCAGCGATGCAGGTGCGTATTGGCCACTGGCAGAGGCGAGGAAACTTCACATTCCTGGGTGTGCTGAGCCAACAGGAGATGGGCGCCTTTTATGCCAACCTGGGTGTGCTTGTGGTGCCTAGCCTCAATGCCACCGAATCCTTCGGGCTGGTGCAGATCGAAGCCATGCAGTGCGGCTGTCCGGTGGTCGCTTCCGACCTGCCCGGGGTGCGCCAACCTGTAGCCATTAGCGGTGCCGGCAAGGTGGTACCCCCGGGAGATGCCGGCGCCCTGGCTCGCGCCATTATCGAGCAGCTGGATGCGCCACGTGTCGAGCGCGCTGTTGTGGACCGACTGCGAGCGAGATTCGATCCCGACAGTTGCGCCGCCAGTTACGAGAGACTGTTTTCGGAAACTCTTCGCAGGAAGTGGTAGAGCGGGTCTGATCTCGCATAGGACTGCGCAGCCGCTCCCCAGTAGTATGGTTTCCACCAGGCAGAACAGCGCGGCACTATGATCACTGCCGCGTTTGGTTGGAGTGACTAGTCCAAAACTACAACGCTTACCGTGGGTCCGGCGCAAGGCGGAACTGAAGGCGGGGCAGCGCTGGGTGGAGCTGGTGTACTGAGCGGGCAGCGCTGGCCGCTGCCCGGTTAGTGAAGCTGCCGCAGCACCGGCACGCTACGCGCGCAAAGCCTCACGGCAGGATGACCGTGGACCCTGTAGTCTTGCGCCCCTCAAGATCGATGTGGGCCTGGCGGATGTCAGCCAGGGCGTAGCGCTGCCCGATCTCCACCTGTACCTGGCCTGTGAGCATCCGCGCAAACAGATCCGCGCAGGACTGGCGCAAATCCTCGGTGGTGGCAGTGTAGGTCGCGAGGGTGGGGCGGGTGATGTAAAGCGAACCGCGCACCGTCAGTGCCTGCAAATCCAGCGGTGCGGGGGCGCCCGAGGCATTGCCGAAACTGACCATCAGGCCCCGGGGGCGCAGGCAGTCCAGCGACATCTCGAAGGTGTCCTTGCCCACGCCGTCATACACCACCGGCAATTTCTCGCCGCCGGTAATCTCCAGCACGCGCTCCACCACATTTTCCGTGCGGTAGTTGATCACGTGGTGGTAACCGTGGGCCCGGGCGATAACGGCCTTCTCTTCTGAACCCACCGTGCCGATCACGCGCGCGCCGATGCTGTTGGCCCACTGCCCGAACACCAGGCCGACCCCGCCGGCGGCGGCGTGGAACAGGCAGGTCTCCCCCGCCTGCAGCGCATAGGTCCGCTGCAGCAGGTACTCCGCGGTCTGGCCCTTGAGCATCACCGCCGCGGCCTGCTCGAAGTCGATCCCCTCGGGGATGCGGACCAGGCGCGCCGCCGGCAGGTTCAGCACCTGCGCGTAGGCGCCGATGCCGGCCGAGCAATAGGCGACCCTGTCGCCGACCGCGAGGTCAACGCCTTCGCCTGCCGCCTCGACCACCCCGGCTCCTTCCATCCCGAGCCCGCTCGGCAGGGGCATCGGGTACAAGCCGCTGCGGAAATAGGTATCAATGAAATTCAGGCCGATCGCCCGGTTGGCTACCGTCACCATGCCCGGTCCAGGCGGTGGCGGCGCCACGTCTTCCAGCGCCATCACCTCCGGGCCACCTGTCGTTTGTATCCTGATTGCTTTTGCCATCTCTGTCTTTCTCCTTCAGTTGTGAATGGGTTTCTGCCGCTGGTAAGCGGCGCCCCCTGCCATGCCTCGCGGCGAAAAAATAACGCTTTATCGTGGTGTTTGTGCAGTGTTTCCCAGCCGGGCCAGCATCGACTCCGGTTTCAGCTCGATAGGGGGCAGCTCCCGGGCCAGCAGTCTGCCGACGGCCGCTTTGCTCACACCCAGCGCGAGCAAAATATGCCCTGTCATTTGCTCGGGATAGTCAGGCGCCACAGTGCGGGTGGATGCCGCGTATATTGATGTCAGTGCTATGCCTGCGATGATGTCGATGGCGGTGAGCGCATCGGCCACCTTGAGCACGCCCTTGTCCATGCCGTCTTCCACATGCCGCGGCAGGTACTCAAAAGCCAGGTGGCTGGGCCCCACGGCGTTGAGGCCCGCCCGCCAGAAAAAGCGCGAGACACTCGGGTAGCGCAACACGGTGCGCAGGTACAGGCGGATGCCGGACGCCAGGCGCAGCGCCGGGTCCGCGAAGTGCTCCACGGCGCGCTCGACCGAGCGCATGACATCATTGCCCAGCTCCACACTGAGGGCGGCCAGCAGCTCGTCGATGGTCTGGAAGTAATTGTAGAACGTGCCGCGGGCAACCCCGGCGGCCGAGATCACATCGTCGATAACCGTGGCTTCGATCCCCTTTTCAGCAAACACCGCCAGTGCCGCCTCGACCAGGCGCAGCTGCATTTTCTGCCTGCGCTCATTGCCGACCCGGGTTCGATGGTCCACCACCTTTCTTGCGGGCGTCATGGCATAGCCTCCAATGGCTGGACTTCGGGATGGCAACCAATGCCCTGCCGATCCCCCTCAGCGATCACGAATACGCTCCAGCACTTTGGCCGAGATGCCTGCGGCCAGGCGCCTGCCCCGGCTTTTCAGGCCGTTTTTGTTGCGAGCGGGAGTAGGGGCCACCACTTCATCGGGATGACGGTAGCGCCCAAACAGCCGGAGCGCGTGGCCGCGGGCGATGCCGTACTTGTTCGTATCATCCCACAACGGCGATGCGTCGAGCGTGGCGCAGCAGCTGCCCACCACGGGTGCGGGTGCGAAGGGGTAGTCGCTGCCAAACAGGATGTGCGACGGATCCACCAGCTCGCGCAGCGATGCCAGCGAATACACGGAGGGTGACAGGGCGGTGTCGTAATAAAAGCGCCGTATGTATTCAAGCACTCCCCGCGGGGCGTTGCGTGCGTATTCCGGCAGGGCGTTGGCGAGGGAGATCCGCCAGGCGACATAGGGCAGGAAGCCTCCGGAGTGCGAGAGTATCCACCTGATGCGCGGATACTTTTCGATCGTGCCGGTGAGTATCAGGTTGACCGCGGCCCGGGTGGTATCGCACAGGAATTCCAGCAGGAAGCCCGGAGCGCCCAGACCCAGCTGTTCGCTGGTGGCGTGGATGTTCGGGTGGACGAAGACCACCGTGCCGCGGCGATCCAGCTCCGCCATCAGCTCCTCGTAGCGGGGATCGCCCAGGAATACCCCGTCGGTACTCCCGAGCAGGACGACCCCGTCGGCGCCCAGCGTATCGAGCGCGTAGCTCGCTTCGGCGGCGGCAAGATCGGCAAAAGGCGTCGGCAGCACCGCGAAATTGCCGAAGCGGCCGGGATTGCGCTCGCGCATATCGGCGGCGAAGTCGTTGCAGCGGCGGGCGAGGGTGACCGCTGCCTGCCTGTCACCAAAATAGACCCCGGGGGCGGACAGCGAGGTCAGCGCGACCTCAATGCCGTGCGTGTCCATCAGGTCGATGGAGTGTTGCGGGCTCCACTCCGGCAGTGGTGCGCCGGCGACCTTGGCCAGGCCTCGCCTGGCCATTTCCTCGGCAAATGCCGGCGGAATGATGTGATGGTGAACGTCGATTCGGCCCTGGTTGACGGCCATGTATGCCTCCACGTAAGCAATAATTGGATCGGTTGGTTCAGTCATTGTCCTGCAGCGGCGCCAGCCAGCGCCGCAGTACGCTCCAGTGTTTTCTTCGGTCGGTCTGCCGGTAGGCCTTGAGCGATGCAATTTCCTTCTCCACCGCCCGGCCCACGCGCTCGCGGATGGCCCAGACGGCATCCGCATCGGAGGCGTCGCGCTTCAGCTGGCTGGTGCGGATACGCCTGCCGAAGCCGAAGTAATAGCGCTGCGGGCGCGGCAATACGCTGAGGCCCACCCCCCTGGCCAGGGGTGGGATCATATCGCCGTTGCGGGTGTAGGCGTCCAGCGGCAGGCGCTGGCTCAACAGCCGCCACAGGCGCGACTCGCTGATGTCCCGGCCATCCAGCAGGATCTGGAAGTTTTCGTCCGGGCCCACCGACCCGAAGGGGATGATGTCGTAGCCGTGCTCTATCGCCAGGCGAGCAAAACCGGTGCGCTGCTTCCAGATGAGCTGGTAGGCCTCGCCCTTGCGCCGCATGACTTCCCGGCCGCCACCCGGAAACACCAGGATGTGCTGTTTTGCCTCCATCAGCGCGGCGCAGTGCTCCGGTGAGCCGAGCACCATGCCCGCGCTTACCAGCAGCCTGCCCCAGCCGGGCAGCTCGAAATGGCCGCGATCGCCCAGGCCCCGCAGCATCACACCGTGGCGTGAGTAGATCTCTGCCACCATCAGCGGCACATCCAGCAAGCCGTAGAGCGTGTGATTGCCTACCCACAGGGCGGGGCGATCGAGTTTCAGCGTATCCAGCCCCTGGAACCAGGGATTGAAGTAGGCGCGCGCCAGGGCCATTTGCGCTCGCAACGCCGAGGGCGAGGGGGGCTTGAACTCGAGAATCTCTGCGGGGGACTGGATTTTGCTCACGTGACCTTCCTTGCGTTTAGCTTTGACCGGGTCCGGCTCCGCCGCGGCTGTGCCTGGCCAGCGGTGCCAGTGTAAAACATTGTGGACTATTAAACGACAAAAATATCAACTTGACAATACCGTCAAAATGATAATAATGGCATTCCAGATTCGAACATGGCGGTCCGCCGCGAGGAGACAGGTAATGCAAGGCGATCCGGGGGCGTCCACTCCCACTACACGCAAGGTCGCGGTCGGGGCGCACAGCATAAGCCTTCGCGAAATGGGCGCGGGATTCCCGGTGCTAATGCTCCACGGCGGGGGTCCTGGCGCATCGGGGGCGTCCAATTATTCGCGGAATACGGCGGCGCTCGCCCGGCACTTCCGGGTGCTGGTTCCCGACCTGCCCGGCTATGGCCAGTCCAGCAAGGCAGTGAGCCGACAGGACCCGTTCGGCGATATCGCGGCGGCCATGCTCGGCCTGCTGGATGCGCTGGGCATCGGGGTTGCGCACGTCATCGGCAACTCCCTGGGCGGGGCCGTGTCCCTGCGCATGGCGCTGGAAGCGCCGGCGCGGGTCGCTTCGATGGTCCTGATGGGGCCGGGGGGCGTGGAGACCAGCCGCAGGCTGCCGACCAGGGGGCTCAGGCAACTGCTGGACTACTACACAGGCGATGGCCCGAGTTTCGAAAAGCTCGACGCGTTTATCCGGCAGTCGCTGGTCTACGACGGTTCCCGCATCCCGCAAGACCTGGTGCGGGACCGATTCAGGGCCAGTATCGACCCGGAGGTCGTCGCCGCGCCGCCACTGCGCCGCCCGCGAGGGCTGGCCGGTCTGCGCGCACTGGATATCACCCGCGATCCCCGCCTGAGCGGCTGCAAAACACCCACCCTGGTGTTGTGGGGAACACAGGACAGGGTGAACCGCCCCAGCGGCGCGCGCGCCCTGCAAACGCGGATGGAAAACTGCGACGTCTATCTCTTCAGCAAGACCGGCCACTGGGTCCAGTGGGAGCGGGCGCATGAATTCAATGCCTGTGTGAGCGGGTTCCTCCTGGCGCGGGAGGCGGCGCGACCCCTGGCTACCA
>CAYTDW010000086.1:0-8096 GCA_964436585.1 uncultured Halioglobus sp.
GAGGTCATTCCCGAGCCCCGCAACCGCGTCACCATCAATATCAATGTCGACGAGGGCACCGTTGCGGCCATCAAGCACATCAATGTGGTTGGCAACCGGGCTTTCAGCGACGAGGAGCTCGCCGACCTGTTTGAACTGCAGACCACCGGCTGGTTGTCATTCTTCAGCAACGACGACAAGTATTCCAAGGAGAAACTGACCGGCGACCTGGAGAAGCTGAAGTCCTACTACATGGACCGGGGTTACCTGGCGTTCACCATCGATTCCACCCAGGTGTCGGTGTCGCCGGATATGAAGGAAGTCTATATCACCGCCAACATCACCGAAGGCGAGATCTATTCGATCAGTTCAGTCGACCTGTCCGGTGACCTGGTGCTGCCGGAGGCGGACCTGAAACGCTTCGTGCTGGTATCCGAAGGCCAGATTTTCTCCCAGCAGATGGTGACCAGCACCGAGGAGTACATGACCCGGCGCCTGGGCAATGACGGCTATAACTTCGCCAAGGTAACCGGCATTCCCGAAATCAACGAAGAAGATAATACCGTGGCGATGAAGTTTTTTGTCGACCCCGGCAAGCGCACCTATGTGCGCCGCATCGACTTCAAGGGCAATATGAAAACCGCCGATGACGTGCTGCGGCGCGAGATGCGGCAGATGGAGTCAGCCCCCGCTTCCGCCGCGAATATCGAGCAGGGGAGGGTGCGCCTGGAGCGCCTGGGTTTCTTCAGCAAGGCCACGGTCGAAACCAAGGAAGTGCCGGGCCACGATGACCTGATCGATGCCGAGTACACCGTCGAGGAGCAGTCGTCAGGCAGTATCGGCGCCAGCGTGGGTTACGCCCAGGACGCCGGTATCATCCTCGGCCTGAACGTGCAGCAGGACAACTTCCTCGGCACCGGCAAGCGGATCGGGCTCGCCCTCAACAGCTCGGAATACCAGGACCTGTATAACTTCAGTTATACCAACCCGTACTTCACCGAGGATGGGGTGAGCCGCGGGTTCAATATTTTCTACCGCTCCACCGACCTGTCGGAGATCAACGTCGCCAGCTACTCCACCGACACTATCGGCGGCAACATCAACTTTGGCTACCCCATCAAGGAAACCCAGCGCCTGGGGTTCAGCCTCGGCGCCTCCAACACCGAGGTCACCGCGGGCCGCTTTGCAGTGCAGGAAATCTCGGGCAGTCCCCGCCTGGAAAGATCCGTCGAGGACTGGTTCGTCAACACGCTGCAAGCCGATGGCACCTACAGCGCGGTGGAGGTGCTGCAGCCGATAGACACGCTCCCCCCGGAGTACGAGATTGCGCCGCTGGGGGAGGGCTTCCTCGACACTAATGGCAACGAATTCCTGAACTATACCGTGACCTCCAGCTGGAGCCAGTCCACCCTCAACCGGGGCCGACTCGCCACCCGTGGCACCGCCAATACGGTAGCCCTCGAGATCTCTGTCCCTGCGTCGGACCTGGAGTTCTACAAGCTGACCTACAACGGTGAGATCTACTTCCCGGTGCCGCTGTTGTCGCCCAGCTGGAGCCTGCGCCTGCACAGTGAACTCGGATTTGGCGACGGCCTCGGTGATACCAATGGCCTGCCGTTCTATGAGAACTTCTTCGCCGGGGGCTTCGGCACCGTGCGCGGTTACCAGAGCAATACCCTCGGTCCGCGCAGTACCCCGGCCCTGCCCTATACGGTAGCCCAGCCGGTCACCAGGATCGACGCCGAAGGCAGGCCGCTGGAGTATGGCGGGCCCAAGGGCAACGACTTTGGTTACGTCTACCTGCCGGCGGCGGGCAAGCTGGGGGTGCAACTGCCCAACAACCCCAATGGCGACCCTTTCGGCGGCAACGTGCTGGTAGTGGGCGGCGCCGAGCTGATCTTTCCCCTGCCGTTCGTCAAGGACCAGAACAGCCTGCGCACGGCTTTCTTCATGGATGCGGGCAATGTGTTCAGTACCGACTGCGGTCCAACCCAGCTCAACTGTGACAACGTCGATTTCGGCCAGCTGCGCTACTCTCTCGGCGTCGGCCTGACATGGATTACCGGTTTCGGTCCGCTGACTTTCAGCCTGGCCAAGCCGTTTAATGAAGGCGAGTATGACCAGGACGAAATGTTCCAGTTTACGCTCGGTCGTGGTTTCTGATTCTTTTACTTTACTATCTCCCGGAGAAAATTGTGTCTAAGCTGCTCAAGGTTACATTTGCCGTATTGGTCCTGGCCCTTCCAACCCTTGGTTGGGCCCAGGGGAAGATCGCTGTCGTCGATTTGCAGGAAGCCATCCTGCAGACAGAAGTCGCCCAGAAGCGCCTGGGGGAACTCAGGAACCAGGACGATTTCAAGGCCGACAAGGCGGAGTTTGAACGCCTGAAGAAGGAAATGGATGAAATGGTCAAGGCGTTCCAGAAGGACGGGCCGGTCATGAGCCAGGACCAGCAGGCGGCCGCCCGGCAGAAACTGGCCGCAAAGCAGGCCGAGCTTGAGCAGGTGGTCGGCAAGGTGCAACAGGTCGAGCAGGCGGCCGCCCAGGCCCTGCTACAGGATCTTGGACCCAAGGTGCAGCAGGTCCTGCGGGAACTCATCACCGCCGAGGGTATTGGCCTGCTGCTGCAGCGCGGTGCGGTCATTCACGCGGAGGAGAGCTATAGCATCACCGCAAAAGTGACCGAAAAGCTCAACCAGATGGCGGCGAAGTAGACGCAGCATGTACGCGCTGGCTGAACTGGCGGACCGCTTCGGTCTTGGGTTCACCGGCGAAGCAGGCAAGATTCTCACTGGCATAGCTACCCTGGCGGAAGCGGGTGCCGGTGATATCGCGTTTCTGGCCAACAGGAAGTATCTCCCACAGCTGGACTCCACCAGGGCGGGCGCAGTGGTACTGCCGCCCGTCCTGGTGGAGCGTTGTCCTGTGGCCTGCCTGGTTGCCGAAGCGCCCTATGTTGCATTCGCCCGTATCTCCCATCTGTTCGATAAATCACCGCGGCCAGCCCCGGGGGTCCATCCTTCGGCGGTGGTATCGCCGGACGCGGAAGTTCATCCCTCGGCAGCCATAGGTCCGAATGCGGTGGTGGAGGCGGGCGCTGTGCTGGCAGCCGGTGTCGAGCTTGGCGCCGCTGTCTATATCGGCCACGACAGCCGCCTGGGTGAGGGAACCCGGGTGCTTCCGCATGCAGTGATCTACCACGACGTGCACCTTGGGGAGCGCTGCGTCATTCATGCCCAGGCGGTGCTGGGTGCTGATGGCTTCGGGTTCGCGCCCGGCCCTTCGGGCTGGGAAAAAGTGTGCCAGCTGGGCGGCGTGCGCATCGGCGACCGGGTGGAAATTGGCGCCTGCACCACCGTGGACCGAGGTACGCTGGGTCACACGGTTATTGCGGACGGTGTCATCATCGACAACCTGGTGCAGGTAGGACACAACTGCCGCATCGGCAAAAATACCGCGATAGCCGGTTGCACGGGTCTGGCGGGAAGCACAATTATAGGCGCTGATTGCACTCTGGCGGGTGGTGTGGGCGTTGTCGGGCATGTGCAAATCTGCGACAACGTGCACGTGACGGGAATGACCATGGTGACCAAATCGATCACCGAGCCCGGCTCCTACTCCTGTGGTACTCCGATGACAAATACCCGCGACTGGAAGCGCAATGCAGTGCGCTTCTCCCAATTGGAATCCATCCACAAGCGGCTGGCGGCCATTGAGCTCCGGGGCAGGAAACCTGACAAGGTATGATGATGGATATAGATGAAATTCGCAGCTACCTGCCGCACCGGTACCCCTTCCTCCTCGTTGACCGGGTGGTTGAGCTGATTCCCGGGGTGTCGATAGTGGCCTATAAGAACCTCAGCATCAACGAAGCTTTTTTTGAAGGGCATTTCCCCGGGAAGCCTATTTTTCCAGGGGTATTGCTGCTGGAGGCAATGGCGCAGGCGGCGGGCATCCTCGGCTTCAAAACCAAAAACAAGACGCCAGAGGACGGGTCGATCTACTATTTCGCCGCTGCCGACGAGCTGCGCTTCAGGCGCCCCTGCGTACCGGGCGACCGGGTAATGCTGCGCGCCACGCTGCTGTCCGAGCGTCGCGGCATCGCCAGGTTTGCCGTCAGCGCCGATGTGGACGGTGAAATGGCGGCGTCAGCCACCATTCTGTGTGCCGACCGCTAGCCTGATGCGGGGGAAGCCGCGGCCGGCAAAAAATCCCATGATTCACGATCAGGCTATCGTCGACCCGACCGCAAGGCTGGCGGAGGATGTCAGGGTTGGTCCCTGGACTTTTATCGGCGCGGACGTGGAGATAGGTCCGGGTTGTGTCATCGAACCACACGTCATCATCAAAGGCCCCGCACGCATCGGCAAGGGTAACCACATCTACCAGTTTTCCAGCATCGGCGAGGCCACTCCCGACCGCAAATACAAGTGTGAGCCGACGCGCCTGGTGATTGGCGACCGCAACGTCATCCGCGAGGGTGTCACCATCCATCGGGGTACGGTGCAGGATCGCTCGGAGACTACCATAGGGGATGACAACCTGCTGATGGCGGCGGTGCACGTGGGGCATGACTGCGTAATTGGCAACCACACCATCCTGGTGAACAACGTCGCACTGGCCGGCCATGTCAGGGTGGGTGACTGGGCGACCCTCAGCGGTTACACCCTGGTACACCAGTTTTGCAAGATAGGTGCCCACAGCTTCAGCGGCATGGGCACCGCTATCGGCAAGGATGTACCCGCCTTCGTTACGGTCAGCGGCGCACCCGCCCAGGCCAAGACGATCAACGTGGAGGGACTGCGCCGTCGCGGCTTTTCAACCGAAGCCATCAACGAATTGCGGCGGGCTTACAAGATTATCTACAAGCAGGGGCTGACCCTTGATATCGCCCTGCAACGGCTCAAGCAGCTGCACACCGGATCGCCGGAAGTGCAGCTGCTGATTGAATCCCTCCACGCCTCGGAACGCGGCATCGTAAGGTAGTGCGCATCGGGGTGCTCGCTGGTGAAGCCTCCGGGGATATACTCGGCGCGCGGGTGCTGGCGGCGCTGCGCCAGCGCTTCCCCGACCTCATCGTCGAAGGTATCGGCGGCCCACTGATGGAGGCCCAGGGCTTGCGCAGCATGGCGCCCATGGAGCGCCTGGCGGTGATGGGCTTTGTCGAACCCCTGCTGCGCCTGCCCGAGTTGCTGCGCATTCGGCGCGAGGTGCTGGCGCATTTCAGTGCCAACCCGCCGGATGTGTTTCTCGGCATCGACTCCCCGGATTTCAACCTCCGTCTGGAACAGCAGCTGCGTGCCAGGGGTGTGGCGACGGCCCACCTGGTCAGTCCCTCGGTCTGGGCGTGGCGAGCGGGCCGCATGCGCCGGATAAAACGCGCTGTTGACCTGATGCTGTGTCTGTTTCCCTTCGAGACCGCGATCTACCGACAGCACGGCGTGCCGGTGCAGTGCGTTGGCCATCCCCTGGCGGACGAGTTTCCGCTGCAGCCTGACCGGGCCGCAGCGCGGCATGCGCTGGGCCTGGCGCCGGCGGCCCGGGTGCTGGCCCTCCTGCCTGGCAGCCGGGGTGGGGAGGTGCGCCTGCTGGCGCCCCTGTTCCTGCGCACTGCCGCCCTGCTGCGCAAGGCGGATCCGGGCCTGGTTCTGGTCCTGCCGGCAGCCAATCCCGCCCGGGCGGAAGAACTCGAACGCCTGCTCGCAGGCCACGCCGCCCTCGGTGTCAGCCTGGTGCACGGCCGCTCCCGGGAAGTGATAACGGCCAGCGACGCGGTTCTGCTGGCCTCCGGTACCGCCACTCTGGAAGCGGCGCTGCTGCGCCGCCCCATGGTCGTCGCCTACCGCATGGGCGCCCTGTCCTGGCTGCTGCTCAAGCAACTGGTGAAGACCCCCTACGCGGCTCTCCCCAATATCCTGGCCGGCCGTGGGCTGGTGCCGGAGTTGTTGCAGGGGGGCGCCACCCCCGAGGCCATGGCGGCGGCGCTGCAGCCGCTTTTGAGCGATGGCCAAGCGGTGAGTGCGCAGCTACAGGCGTTTGACAGTATTCACCGCGACCTCCGCCGTGGCTTTGCCCAGCGCGCGGCGGCCGCCCTGGCCGCGCTGGCAGGCGAGCGCAGGAGCTGAGGATGGGCGAGTTGTTCCACATCGATTACCGCGGCCCGGGCCTCGCCGGCGTTGACGAAGTCGGCCGGGGACCCCTGGCCGGAGATGTGGTGGCGGCAGCGGTGATCCTGGATCCGGCGCGTCCCATTGCCGGTTTGCGCGACTCGAAGAAGCTGAGCGCGCCGCGGCGCGAGGCGCTGGCCCTGTGCATCAGGGAGCAGGCGCTGGCCTGGGCTGTAGCCCGGGCCACGGTGGCGGAGATCGACCAGCTCAATATCCTGCAGGCCTCCCTGCTGGCAATGCACCGGGCGGTGCGGGCGCTGTGCCCGCAACCCGCCTATGTGCTGGTGGACGGCAACCGCCTGCCGCGCTGGGACTATGCCTCCGAGCCCGTGGTGAAGGGGGACGACCGGGTGCCCGCCATTGCCGCCGCCTCCATCCTGGCCAAGGTACAGCGTGACTCGGAACTGGTGGCACTGGAGCGGCAGTATCCGGGCTACGGCTTCGCCGCCCACAAGGGATATCCCACCGCGGCTCACCTGGAAGCGCTCAGGACCCTTGGCGTGACGCCGGTCCACCGGCGGACCTTCGGCCCCGTCAGGGCGTTGCTGGCTAAGGACTGAATCTGCTGTTTGTTCCAGCTATTGGCTCCGGCCCTGTCGTGCCCGCAGCAAGCAGGGTAGAATCCGCGGGATGACTGATTTTGTGCATCTTCGCCTCCACACGGAATACTCCATCGTAGACAGCCTGGTGCGGGTCAAGCCGCTGATGGAGCGGGTTGTCGCCCTGGGCATGCCTGCGGTCGCCGTGACCGACGTCTGTAATTTCTACGGTCTTATCAAGCTGTACCGGGCGGCTTTCGCCGCCGGAGTCCAGCCCATCGTCGGGGTGGACCTCAGGGTGCTGGATGCGGATGACCCGGACCGGGCCTGGCCGCTGTGCCTGCTGGCGATGGATCTGCAGGGCTACCGCAACCTGACCGTGCTGATCTCAAGGGCCTTTACCGAGGGCCAGCACCTGGGCGTTCCCCATGTCCACAAGTGCTGGCTGCAGGAGTGCGCGGAGGGTGTTATTGCCCTGTCCGCCGGCGCCGTTGGTGAAGTGGGGCAGGCCCTGCTCGGGGGCAGGCACGATCTCGCCGCCGAACGCCTGCGCCAGTGGATGCAACTGTACCCGGATCGCTTCTACCTGGAATTGCACCGCACCGGGCGCGAGGGCGACGAAGTCCATGTGCATGCGGCGGTGGCCCTGGCGGGGGAACTGGGCTGCCCGGTGGTCGCCACCAACGACGTCAGGTTCCTCCACCCCTCCGAATACGAGGCGCACGAAGCCAGGGTCTGTATCCACGAGGGCCGCACCCTGGACGATCCCCGCCGCGCCCGGCTCTACACCGACCAGCAGTACCTGCGTTCCCCGGCGGAGATGACCGACCTGTTCGCCGATATTCCGGAGGCCCTGGCCAACTCGGTCGAGATCGCCAGGCGTTGCCACCTGGTGCTGGAACTGGGCCGGCCCTACCTCCCGGACTACCCGGTGCCCGCGGGTATGGGCGTCGATGAGTTTTTCCGCGAGCAATCCCGCGCGGGTCTCGAGCGGCGCCTGGCAGTGCTGCTGGATCCCGCCGCGGCGGACTTTGCCGGGCAGCAGGCGGCCTACCGAGCGCGGCTGGAATTCGAGCTGGATACCATCATCCAAATGGGGTTTCCCGGCTATTTCCTCATCGTCATGGATTTCATCCGCTGGGCCAGGGAACACGATATCCCGGTGGGGCCGGGAAGGGGTTCGGGTGCCGGCTCACTGGTGGCCTATGCCCTGCGGATTACTGACCTCGACCCGCTGGAATACGACCTGCTGTTTGAGCGCTTCCTGAACCCGGAGCGGGTGTCCATGCCGGACTTCGACATCGACTTCTGCCAGAGCAACCGCAACCTGGTGATCGATTACGTCAAGGCCAAGTACGGCAAGGACGCCGTGAGCCAGATCGCCACCTTCGGCACGATGGCCGCCCGCGCC
>CAYTDW010000087.1:0-8081 GCA_964436585.1 uncultured Halioglobus sp.
GGTGGCATCCCGTGCGGTAAAGCGGATGTTCGGGGCGGCCAGCAGGCGCGCAACCACCTGGCCGAATCGGCCGAAGCCGACGATGATCACCGGTGGATCGTCATCGGCGATGTCATCGTAGGCAGGCGCGGCCTGCTCCTGCCGATCCAGCCTGTCATAGGCGATGAACAGCAGTGGGGTGACCACCATCGACAACGACACGGCGACGATGTGCAGATCCACCTGAGCGACGGTCATCACGCCTGCTGCCAGCGCTACGCCAAACAGAACGAAGGCGAACTCCCCGCCCTGCGACAGCGCGATGCCCAGTTTGATCGCCTCCCGTGCCTGCAGGCCGTGCCAGCGCCCCAGCGCGAACAGCGCCAGCAGCTTGATCGCCACGATCGCGATCACCAACAGTGTTACCGAGCTCGCTTCGGAGCCGAGCAGGCCGAGATTGAGCGACATACCGACGGAGATAAAGAACAGGCCCAACAGCAATCCCTTGAAGGGCTCGATATCGGCTTCCAGTTGGTGGCGGAACTCCGAGTCGGCGAGCAGCACCCCGGCAATGAATGCGCCGAGCGCCATGGAGAGGCCGGCGGCCTCGAGCAGGAACGCGGTGCCGAATGCTACCAGCAGCGCGGTCGCGGTGAGCATCTCGCGCACATGGCTCAGCGCCGCCACGCGCAGCACCTGGCGCAGGACATAGCGCCCGCCCAGGACCACAGCCAGCAGCACCGATGTGGAGATCAGTACGCCTGACCAGGACACAGACTCCCCGCCCGCACGCGAACCCAGCAGCGGCAGCAGCGCCAGCAGCGGCACCACGGCGAGATCCTGGAACAGCAGCGTGCCGAAGGCTACGCGGCCCCAGCGCGCCGTCATTTCGCCGCGCTCGGCGATCAGCTGCAGCGCGAACGCCGTGGATGACAGCGCCAGCACCAGGCCCGCCACCACCGCGCCCGCAGGCGGCAGTCCGGTCAGCAGCGAGAAGCCTGCCAACAAGGCGCCGCATGCCAGCACCTGCGCACCGCCGAACCCAAAGATGGTCCTGCGCAGGGCCCACAATCGGCTCGGGCGCAGTTCCAGGCCGATGACGAACAGCAACAGGATCACGCCGAACTCGGCCACATGCATCACCTGCCCGACCTCGCCGATGACTGCGAAGCCCCAGGGCCCAATGATCACGCCGGTCAGCAGGTAGCCCAGCACCGCGCCCAGGCCGAAGCGCGCGGCGAGCGGCACCAGGATCACCGCGGCCAGCAGCAAAAGCATCAGTTGTTCAAAGCCGGGCATGTCGTCTCCCCGTTGTCGCGCAAGCCATCGAATCCGCCGTGTCGAAAGGGTATCAGCCCATATCAAACAAAAGTAGTTCGCTGGCGGCGATTGCCTGCAGCCGCAGCGCGGCCAGATCGCGCAGGGCCAGGCCGTCACCCGCCTGCAGTAACAGGTCATTGGCACGAAGTTCACCGCGCACCACCTGCAACCAGCCCGAGCGTCCCGCCCGGAATGCGTGCGCGATGACCACCCCGGCGTCCAGTCGGCCGGCGTAGATGTCCACATCCCGGTGGATGCTGAGGGCGCCATCGCGGCCGTCCCGTGCCACTACCAGCGCCAGACGGTTGGTCTGCTCCCCGGCGGGGAACGCTTTTTGTTCATAGCCTGGTGCCAGATCAAGTGCCTCGGGCTGTATCCAGATCTGCAGGAAATGCACCGGTTCGTCAGCCGATGCGTTGTACTCGCTGTGCCTGACGCCGCTGCCCGCGGTCATACGCTGCACATCGCCGGGGCGTATGATGGAGCCGTTGCCCAGGCTGTCCTCGTGCCGCAGCGCGCCGCTCACCACATAGGAGATGATTTCCATGTCGCGGTGGCCGTGAGTGCCGAAACCGCGCGCGGGTTGCACGCGGTCCTCGTTGATCACCCGCAGGGGACCGAAGCCCATGAACCTGGGGTCGTGGTAGTGGCCGAAGGAAAAGGTGTGCCGGCTGTCCAGCCAGCCAAAGTGAGCTGCACCTCGATCGTCACTGCGCCGTACTGTTTGCATCGCTGACCTCCTTCTCTGGTATGTAAGCCGGTTGAGGGGGCCAGTATGATTCGTTGCCATTTGAAGAACAATTCGCCATATTAGTTACATTGCGTAATCTTTTTGGAGACGTATGTATGAACCTCCTTGACGGTATGCGGGCCTTTACCCGGGTGGTGGAGTCCGGGGGATTCGCGGCCGCCGCCCGGGAACTGGGGCTGGCGCGGTCGGTGGTACACAAGCAGGTCGTCAAGCTGGAACAGGCGCTGGGCACGCAGTTGTTGCGCCGCAGTACCCGGCAGGTCTCTCCCACCGAAACCGGGCAGGCGTTTTACCAGCGCTGCCTGCCCATCCTGGCGGATGTGGATGCGGCCATCGCCCAGGTGTCCGAACTGCAGGACATGCCCCGGGGTGAACTTCGCATCAATGCCCCGATGTCATTCGGCGCCTCGCAGCTGGCGCCCATCGTCGCAGCATATATGGCGGACTACCCCGATGTGCACGTGGAGCTGGCGCTGAACGACCGGTTCGTGGATCCGATCGAAGAGGGCTTCGATATTTCCATCCGCATCAGCGCGCCGCGCGCCTTTACCAGCCTGGTCACTCGCGAGATCTGCCCGGTGCGCCTGGTGTTGTGCGCCTCCGGTGGCTACCTCGCCGCGAGGGGAGAGCCCGCGTCCGTGCAGGACCTGCAACGGCACCGCTGCCTGCACTACGGCTACCAGGAGTCGGGTGCGCGCTGGTTGCTGACGCGCGCGGGCGAGGAGATCTCGGTCGCGGTCAATTGCGCCATGTGGTCCAACAACGGCGACGTGCTGGCGCAGGCGGCACTGCACCACCAGGGAATTGCCCTGCTGCCGACATTCATTGTCGGCGCCTGGCTGCAGAACGGCCAGTTGCGCGCTGTGCTGACCGAGCATGAACCGGCACCCCTGCAGCTGACCGCGCTGTACCCGCGCCACCGGCACCTGTCGACCAAGGTCACCCGTTTTCTTGACTTGCTGGACAGCCATCTGGGCAATAGATCCCCTTTTACCGGATGGGCGCAGGGCGTGGCAGCCTAGGCGCAACAGGAAACCGCTGCCCCGGGCGGCCCGAGGATGATCATGAGATACCCCGTTGCAATCTTCGCCCTGCTGGCGCTGACCAGCGCCTGTACCACCACCGATGAAATCATCATCGATACGAAGGGCGTGGACATGGCCCGCTACCAGCAGGACCTGGCCGAGTGCCGCGCCTATTCCAGCGAGGTGCAGACCGGGAAGAAGGTCGCCACCGGCGCGGCCTCCGGTGCAGTCGTGGGCGGCCTGATCGGGGCGATCACCGGTGATGCCGGCAAGGCCGCCGGAGTGGGCGCGGTCGGCGGCGGCGCCAAGGGGGCCAGCGAGGGGGCGGAGGATGAAGTGCGGGTGGTGAAGAACTGCCTGCGGGGCCGGGGCTACCGACTCCTGAACTGAGACCCGCTTCGTCCCAACCTTTATTGTGTAGAACCGTGTATCTCATTGAATATAAATGATTAAAGGGCGTTTTTGTCCGGTCTCCCCTATCGTGACGCGAGGTTGCGGCCAGCGACAAACCACAGGAACCATGTATGGCCAGGGGCAAAGACAAGAACAATGGCAGTAAGCCAAACTCCCAACTGGGCTTTGAGGCCGAGCTGTTCAAAACCGCCGATAAACTGCGCGGCAACATGGAGCCCAGCGACTACAAGCACGTCGCCCTCGGACTGATCTTCCTCAAGTACATCTCCGACGCGTTCGAGGTCCGCCATGCCGAGCTGCTAGGCGATGATCCGCAAGCGGCCGAAGACAAGGACGAGTACCTCGCCGACAATATCTTCTGGGTACCGAAGGACGCGCGCTGGTCACACCTGAAGGGCAACGCGAAGCGCCCCGAGATCGGCACCCTGATCGACGATGCCATGCGCGCCATCGAAAAGGACAACGAATCACTAAAGGGCGTGCTGCCCAAGGACTACGCCCGCCCGGCGCTGAACAAGGTAATGCTGGGTGAGCTGATCGACCTGATCTCCGGCATCGCCATGAATGAGAAGGGCGAAAAATCCAGGGACGTGCTCGGCCGCGTCTATGAATACTTCCTCGGCCAGTTCGCCGGCAGCGAAGGCAAGCGTGGCGGTGAGTTTTACACTCCCCGCTCGGTGGTGCAGGTGCTGGTGCAGATGCTGGAGCCCTACCAGGGCCGTGTTTACGACCCCTGCTGCGGCTCCGGTGGCATGTTCGTGCAGAGCGAGAAGTTCGTGCTGGAACACGGCGGGCGCATCGGCGACATCGCCATCTACGGCCAGGAGAGCAACTACACCACCTGGCGCCTGGCCAAGATGAACCTCGCCGTGCGCGGCATCGACTCCGATATTCGCTGGAACAACGAAGGCAGCTTCCACAAGGATGAATTGCGCGACCTGCGCTTCGACCACATTCTCGCCAATCCACCCTTCAACATCTCCGACTGGGGCGGCGACCGCCTGCGCGACGACCCGCGCTGGCAGTTCGGCGTGCCGCCCGTGGGCAACGCCAACTACGCCTGGCTGCAGCACATCCACTGGCACCTGGCGCCCTTCGGCACCGCCGGCGTAGTGCTGGCCAACGGCTCCATGAGTTCCAACCAGAGCGGCGAAGGCGAGATCCGCAAGGCCATGGTGGAGGCCGACGCCGTGGACTGCATGGTGGCCCTGCCGGGGCAGTTGTTCTATTCCACGCAAATTCCCGCCTGCCTGTGGTTCCTCGCGCGCGACAAATCCAACGGGAAGCGCGGCAACGAGACGCTACGCAATCGGCGCGGCGAAGTGCTATTCATCGACGCCCGCAACATGGGCACGCTGGTGGACCGCACCCGGCGTGAACTCGGCGACGCAAACGTCCAGAAGATCGCCGAAACTTATCATGCCTGGCGCGGCGAGAAAGCGGCCGGGCAGTACGCAGACATCCCCGGCTTCTGCAAGAGCGCCAGCCTCCATGACATCCGCAAGCACGGCCATGTGCTCACTCCTGGCCGCTATGTCGGCGCTGAGGCTGTGGAGGATGACGGTGAGCCTTTCCCCGAGAAGATGCAGCGCCTCAGTGCGCAGTGGCGCGAGCAGCAGCAGGAAGCGGCGCGGCTGGATGCGGCGATTGAGGCCAACCTGAAGGAGCTTGGGTATGGCGGGTGAGTGGCACAAGTCTCCGTTCGAACAATTGCTCATTGAGCCGGTACGCAACGGTATCTACAAGACAAAAGACTTCCATGGCCGTGGCGCAAAGATCGTAAACATGGGTGAGCTATTCGCTTATCCTCGCCTTCATGCTGTGCCCATGAAACGCGTCGAACTTAGTGACTCAGAATCTGGTCGCTTTTTGCTTGCGGAAGGCGATCTAATTTTTGCACGTCGCTCACTAACGGCTGAAGGCGCAGGAAAGTGCAGCGTGGTACTTGAGTTAGACGAAGCCACCACGTTCGAGTCATCCATCATTCGGGCTCGCCCAAACACAGAAAAGACCGACTCCCTGTATCTTTACTACTTTTTCAATTCACCGAGCGGCTTTCACTTGCTGGATACAATTCGCCGCCAGGTTGCTGTAGCGGGCATCACTGGCGGGGATCTGGCAAAGCTGGAAATCCCTATCCCACCCCTGCCTGACCAACGTGCCATCGCTCACATCCTCGGCAAGCTGGACGACAAGATCGAACTCAACCGCCGCGGCAACCAATCTCTGGAAGCCATGGCCCGCGCCCTGTTCAAAGACTGGTTCGTCGACTTCGGCCCCGTCCGCGCCAAGATGGAAGGCCGCGAACCCTACCTCCCCGCCGACCTCTGGCAACTCTTCCCTGACCGCCTCGATGACGAGGGGAAGCCGGAAGGGTGGGAGGTAGTTCCCGCGAGCAAGCTTATCGAGTTCAACCCGACCGAACCTCTTCCCAAGGGTACGCCCGCCCCTTACCTCGATATGGCCTCGCTACCAACATCAGGCAGTTGGTCGGAACCGCCGATCATGCGGGACTTTGGCAGCGGGATGCGGTTTCGCAACGGCGATACCCTGTTAGCGCGAATTACGCCATGTCTTGAGAACGGGAAGACGGCGTTCGTACAGTGTCTTCCTGATGATACTGTCGGATGGGGGTCGACGGAATACATTGTCATGCGACCCAAAGCGCCGGTCCCGGCCGGGTACGCATACTTGCTTGCGCGAGATGATGCTTTTCGAGAACACGCGATCAGAAGCATGACTGGGACATCTGGCCGTCAGCGCGCACAGGGTGATTCGGTCGCCACCTTCAAGCTGGCATCACCACCGGACGAGGATCTCTGGCATGCATTCGCATCGCAGGTCGCGCCAATATTTGAAAGCGTCAAATCAAACGCCCAAGCGAATGAAACGCTCGCCCAACTCCGCGACATCCTGCTGCCAAAACTGGTCTCTGGCGATCTGCGCATTGCCAACGCCGAGAAATTCCTGGAGAAATCCCTATGACACCCACTATCCAACCACCGCGTATTGAAACGTTGCACGTCCGAAACTATCGGGCATTGCGGGATATCAAGCTCGAGAAGATGACCCCGTTGACTGTGCTGCTTGGACCCAATGGCAGTGGAAAATCGACGGTGTTTGATGTCTTTGCGTTTCTGTCCGAGTGTTTCTCGGATGGCTTGCGCAAGGCCTGGGATCGTCGTGGTCGCTTCAAGGAACTTCGCAGCCGGGATCAGGAGGGCCCGATCGTCATCGATATTCAATACCGGGAGAAACCCCAGACACCCCTGATCACCTATCACCTGGAGATCGAGGAGCAGGCAAAAGGGCCGGTGGTCGCAAGAGAGTTTCTGCGCTGGAAGCGCGGCCATCCAGCAGCGCCGTTTCATTTCCTCGAGTACAAATATGGCATGGGCAAGGTAGTCACCGGAGAGGAACCCGAGTCCACCGATACACGCATTGAAAAGCCACTCTCGGGTCCTGATGTGTTGGCTGTCAGTACACTGGGCACCCTCGCGGAGAACCCGCGCGTCATCGCCCTGCGCAATTTCATCACCGGCTGGCATCTGTCATACCTGTCAGCGGATGCCGCCCGAGGTAACCCCGAGGCAGGCGCGGAGGAGCGGCTCTCTCCTACTGGCGACAATCTGCCCAATGTCATTCAGTATCTGCGCGAGCAGCACCCTGGCCGGCTGGAGGAAATTTTCGAGACTCTGCGCAGGCGAATTCCTCGTATCGAGCATGTCCAGGCTGAGGTCCTGCTGGACAGTCGCCTGCTGTTACTGGTCAAAGACGCGCCTTTCTCTACGCCGGTGTTGTCGCGCTTCGCCTCCGATGGCACACTCAAGCTGCTTGCCTATCTAACACTGCTCTATGATCCTGAGCCGCCTCAACTGGTCGGCATCGAAGAACCGGAAAACTATTTGCATCCGCGCCTGCTGCCGGAACTAGCCGAGGAATGCCAACAGGCGGCGGATCGTGCCCAGTTGATCGTCACTACGCACTCGCCTTTTTTCATCAATCCACTGCGACCGGAGGAAGTGCGGGTGCTGTATCGTGCTGCCGACGGCTATACTAGGGTACGCCGGGTCACCGACATGCCCGGGATCGCCGCCTTCCTTGATCATGGGGCCGTTCTGGGCGAACTCTGGATGGAAGGCCATTTCGACGCAGGCGATCCCCTTTCGATGGGGGATGAGGAGTGATACGGATCGAATTCCTAGTCGAGGAACAGTCCGCCGAGGAGGCGTTGAAACACTTGCTGCCACGGCTGATCAAAAAGCGTGCCCAATGGAAGCTCATCAGCTTGGGCAGTAAGTACAAGCTTATCAAGGCGCTTCCGAAACGGCTGGCTGCCTATCGGCAGCGTATTGATGAGGGTGAGGACCTTCGTGTGGTCGTGCTGGTGGACCGCGACCATGACGACTGTAACGCGATCAAGCATCAACTCGAGGATGTAGCGAGGGGCGCGCGGCTCGCGACCAAGTCTGCTCCCGACGCCGATGGACGGTTTCTGGTCGTCAACCGTATCGTTGTCGAGGAGCTGGAGTCTTGGTTCATCGGGGACCCAGAAGCCCTGCGTCAAGCTTTCACCAGTCTGCCGCAGATAG
>CAYTDW010000088.1:0-8075 GCA_964436585.1 uncultured Halioglobus sp.
CTGAAAACCGGCGTAACGGTCAACGACGTGAGCAACATGACCATCTGGGGCAACCACTCCGCGACCCAGTACCCGGACCTGTTCAACGCCAGGGTCAAGGGCAAGCCGGCGATAAGCCTGGTGGACCAGGCCTGGTACGAGAGCGAGTTCATTCCCGTCGTGCAACAGCGCGGCGCCGCCATTATCAAGGCTCGCGGCGCTTCCTCCGCGGCCTCCGCCGCCAACGCCGCCATCGGCCACATGCGCAGCTGGGCGCTGGGCACCACGGGCGACGACTGGGTTTCCATGGGCGTCTACTCGGACGGCTCCTACGGTATCGCCGAGGGCCTGATCTACTCCTTTCCCTGCCGCTGCGCCAACGGCCAGTGGAGTATCGTCCAGGGTGTTGAAGTGGGCGAATTCAGCCGCACCAGGATGGCTGCGACCGAGCAGGAACTGACCGAGGAGCGCGATGGGGTACAGCACCTGCTGCCCTAGGCAGCCGGGCCTGCGCGGGCGCTTGTCGCTGGACGACAAGCGCTACTTCCCCGATCGGCGCAAGCGGCCTGGACGCCGCGCCACTGTCGCGACCTGAAACCATGACCAACCCCAAGACCTACCACCACGGCAACCTGCGGGCGGAACTGCTCGACACCGCCATCCGGCAGCTGCGCGAGGTGGGTGCCGAGGACCTGAGCCTGCGGGCCCTGGCCCGGGCGGTGGGTGTATCCCAGACCGCGCCCTATCGCCATTTCGCCGACAAGGGTGAACTGCTGGCGGCCATGGCCACCCGTGGCTACCGCGATCTGCTGGAGGCCCTGCGCGCCGCCGGGGATCGCACTCCCGACTGCCCCACGCAGCAGCTGGTCGGCTTCGCCCATGCCTATGTGGATTACGCCGCAAGCCAGCCCCAGTTGTTCAAGCTCATGTTCGGACCCGCCGTGCAACCAGCACAGAAATACCCGGAGTTGCGCGAGGCCAGCCGGGAGACCTTCGGGCTGGTGCAGGCAATCCTGCGCCGCGGCATGGAGCTGGGACAGTTCCGCGAGCAGAACTACGTCTATCTCGCCAATGCCGCCTGGGCCGGCATTCACGGCCTGGCGACCCTGCGGGTAGACGCGCCGGAGTTGTTCGAGCGCCACATCGACCTTCACCGCCAGGTGGAGCTGGGTGTGCACACCTTCATTGACGGGATCAAGACCGCCTGAAGGTCACTTTGCGACCCCCTTATCCAATCCTCCAAAGACTGCCGGGTCTGGGGTGTAATCTCAAATTGCACGGGCTGCCGAGTTTCCTGCTGTATGACCCGCGCCCGAGACTGCACGCGACCACCTTGGGTCACAACAGCAACTCTCAGCCTTCATCAGGTCACATGCCCGTAGCTTGCTGTCTATCGCCAGATTGAAGAGAGCCAGCTCCTGGGATCTGCCAGAAAGCTGTAAGCGAATTCGGATTGCCCAAATTTCCTGCAGACTGAGAGGGCGTTTCTGGCCGCAACGCCTACCTTTGTTCCATGGCGATTGTTTTGGCGTGCTTTCAAGTAAGGTGTACATATCAACTTCCTCCTGGGTTAAGGGGAAGTTCAAGTCTTTACTACAGTTTTCTCGCCGGGGGCAGTACTTCGAAGCTGCCCACTTTGTGCCAACTTCGGCCGTTTAGGTCTTTCGCTGGGGATTCACACGAAGCGCAAATGTAAGTACCCCCAGTGTCATCACCCAGGCACCGTAGTTCGACACCCGCCCAATCAGAACTCGCTGCTCATGCGCTTCTGGTGTCGGCAGAATCCGATACGTGTTCTCGACACCTTCAGTCTTCACCTTGACGGTTTCGTAAGGCGCGAACACATTGTACAGCGTGAGTGCCACAAAAATGACGCCTCCCCCTGCTGCAACAAACAATTCAGGTGCCCTAAACTTCCAGCAGAGGGCTAAAGTTGCGGCACCAAAAGCAATGGGTAGCAGAAGTATTTCGTACATGGCTAATAGTTTGTCCGTGAATGTAAGCGGTCGCAACGAGTAAAAAACGGCATACGCACCCATGGTAGTCCAAATCAGTCTCTTGTGCGTCGGAAACGGATAACCTCCTGGGGCCAGCCAGCGATCCTAAACCGTCCGCTTTGTGGACAGATCAACGACTGCGGCCACCTTCTTTACGGCTGCTGATATCAAGGCCAAGAGCGCCACCTGGGAGATTGCCGCTTTTCGCTGGGAAGGATTCCAGCCCAACAGCACTCCACCATCAAGGAAGCCAGTGAAAAGCGCATGGCATGAGCTGTCGCGTGCACGCGTTAAGGAATAAACGGATTTGAATGGCATGCTCGCTGCCGCGGGCATAAATTTCAGGTCAATCGGCCGGAATTCGCGAATTTATCAAGTTCAGTTGACAGAATCCATGAGGAAATCTACTCACAGCAGGCTGTTTGTATGCCCTATACTTCGCCCACCGAGCAAAAGCTTGAAGCCAACTTGACGAACCCCATGACCATCAATGCATTTCCCTTCGGCTCCGCCACCGCACTGGCGTCCGCGCTGCGCGCCGGCAAGGTCTCCAGTGTCGAACTGCTGCAGTCATACCTGGAGCGAGTGGATCGGCTCAACCCCGCGTTGAACGCAATCGTCGTCGATGACCGCAAAGTAGCCTTGAAGCGTGCGCGCGCCGCCGACCGCGCCTTGGCCAAGGGCGAGCTCTGGGGGCCGTTGCACGGGCTGCCGATGACGGTGAAGGAATCCTTTGACCTGCAGGGCCAGCCCACCACCTTCGGCCACTTGCCGCGCAAGGCCCACGCCGCCGCGGTCGACGCGCTGGCGGTGACGCGGCTAAAAGCAGCCGGCGCCGTGATCTTCGGCAAGACCAACGTGCCGTTGAACCTGGCCGACTTCCAGTCCTACAACGCGGTCTATGGCGCCACGAACAACCCTTGGGACCTGACGCGTGGCCCTGGCGGCTCATCGGGCGGCAGCGCCGCCGCGGTTGCGGCCGGACTGACAGGGCTCGAGTACGGTAGCGACATCGGCGGCAGCATCCGCAACCCTGCGGCGTATTGCGGCGTGTATGGCCACAAGCCCACCTGGTGCATCGTGCCCAAGCGCGGCCACAGTCTGTCGGACTTGCCAGTCGCCGAACCCGACCTGTCGGTGATCGGCCCACTGGCGCGCAGCGCGGGCGATCTGGCGCTGGCGCTCAAGCTCACCGTCGGTCCTGACGAGCCGAGTTCACGCGGGCTGGTCTACAGGCTGCCTGCACCGCCCAAATCCTTGAAGGGCTTGCGCGTGGCGGTCTGGCTCGACCAAGCCAGCGCGCCGGTGGACGACAGCGTGCAAGAGCGCATCGAAGCGGCGGCGCGCGCCTTGGCCAAGGCTGGTGCCAGGCTGGACTTCAAGGCCCGCCCGGCTTTCGATGCCGAGCATGCGCAGCGTGTGTACGCCACCTTGCTGCAGGCGAACATGGCCGCGCGACGCGTCGACTATGCACAGCTACAAGCAGCGCGCGACAAGTTGCGCGATGACGACGTGAGCGAGCATGCCGTCAATCTACGCTCCTCCACAGCCAGCTTCAAAGAAGTGTTCGACGCCAACCATCAACGCGAGGCGCTGCGCTGGGCCTGGCATCGCTTTTTCGGCCAGCACGACCTGATGCTGATGCCAATCACGGCCACGGCGGCCTTCAAGCATGACCACAGCGAGCCGATGCCGGCACGTACGATGCACATCAACGGCGCCGACAAGCCGTATTTCGGGCAGCTGTTCTGGGCTGGGCTGGCGACGGCGTCGTTCTTGCCGGCCACCATCGCGCCCGGCGGCCTGACACGCGAGGGCCTGCCGGTGGGTGTGCAGATCGTCGGACCGGAGTTCGCCGACCTCAGCACCATCTGGCTGGCGGGCGAACTGGCCAAGCTTATCGGCGGCTTTACGCCGCCGCCAGGCTACTGAATCGACGTCGGGCCACGCGCCAGCGAAATCGACATGCCGGTCCTGACTGAACGCCGCGGCCGCGTGCTGCTGATCCGCCTGGACAGCGAGGCCGAGCTCAACGCCATGGACCACGCCATAATGTCTCTTGTGCGTTGCGGACAGCAACGAAGTGGTGCCTGGCAGCTCCTTCTGGTGTGAGGCGGCGACATGTTGTACGGTTTGCTCCGTATACATAATGTTAGCGGTCAGAAGATGCGTGCCGAAGCCACATGCCTCAGTACGGAAGTCGAGGCGCTTCTCACCGAAGCCCAGCTTCCTGTGTCGGATCTCTCGGGCAGCCCCAGCCTCAATCTGCTCGGCATACGGCAGGGCGGTCGGGTCGTGGGCGTCGTCGGAGTGGAAGTCTACGGGAACGTGGGCATGCTCCGCTCGTTAGCGGTTGAGCCGGCGAGCCGTAAATCCGGGCTAGGAGTCGGCTTGGTGTCTGACGCCGAAGCCTGGGCAGCAGCGCGGGGCGTCGAAACCCTGTACCTTCTAACCACAACTGCAGGACAGTTCTTTGCCAGGCTTGGTTACGAGGTTATCGCAAGGTCGGAGGCTCCGGCTGCCATATCGTCAACCGCCCAATTCTCGGATCTGTGTCCGGCCTCGTCCACCTTCATGCACAAAGTGTTGGCCGCTAACCATTCGCTGCAGGCGCGACGACCCTAACGGGCCGCCGCTTGAGCTCAAAAGTTGGGCCCGCTGTGAAATGAAAGCGGGCGTAGCAGACAGGTTTGGGTGCCCTCACTTCAGCGGGCGGAATATGTCTCTTGTGCGTCGTTTGCAGACGGCAACCTGGTGGCAACCGGCAATCCAAAACTGGCTGATTTGTGCCATCTTGAGACATGTGTCATTCCTAAATCACCGGCAATAAAAAACCCGCCGTAGCGGGTTCATCACCAGACTTAGTTATTAACTATTTTTGCGTCTTGACCATCCAAGGCCAGCGAGTCCGAGGCCAAATAGGGCTAGAGTGGCCGGTGTTGGTGTTGAACCAATCTCAACTATATTTCCGATGGCTTGAAAACTTAAAGCTGTGAGTGAGATCGAGTCTGGCCCCTGATTGAATATTTCTAAATGTAAGTCATTAAACAGCAGAGAGAACTGTGTTACGTCAAGGGGGACTTCAAAAAATCGGGCTGGGTCGTTTGGAAAACTGGCATTGAATTCTCCGATTCTTATACCGTCGAAAAAGGTCTCTGAGGCACCCGCATAGCTCAGGACCGTGGCAGCAACTACTGCGACATTCGTAGAAATGTCCTGTCGGTAAGAACCGGTTGCACCGGTCAGATTTACGACAGGGTTTACGGTCGAGCTACCAGTCCCTTGCACGTCGAAAATCACACCCTCATTCGGCAGCGCGTTATTATTATTATCTGTCAGCCGGATGAATTGATTCAGGGAACCGTCATTGAAGATGAAATCAAAAGTCGCCGTCTGACCGCCCGAGATGCTAACGTCGATAGCGAACGTGGGAGATTGGTACACACCGGTGTAGCTGTAGGGCTGGCCACCTGCAACAGGCAAGGTAATAAACGTTCCATCGGTAAGATCAAAGATAATTGGAGCCGCGACTAGGTTTGGGACAGGCCAAAGCAGCCAAAGACATAAACAGTACCTTAGCGAGCACATAAGCGATCCTCCTAAACTGAGTGGATTAACCCCAGATTTGGTAACTTAATTTAGAGGCATATTCCGTGCCATCTACGAAAAATCAATAACTTAGCCACTTGGCATACCTGCTGGTGTAAAATTTACTGACGCGCGGTAATGACTCAAATGCGTCGAAAGCAGACGTCTCCCTGGGGGAAACCAGCACTCCCAACCTGTCCGCTATGTGAAAGAGGCAATTAGCCGACCTGCCCACTGACGCAGCTACAACTCCCGCAGCAGCGCCACCGGCGGGCTCGATACCACCTTGCGGCAACTGAACACTCCGAGGCCGCCGATCAGCACCATGCCCAGCCCAATGCCCAGGGGCCAGATGCGAGGCGAGGGACTGTAGCGCATATCCATCACCCACTCCTGCAGAATGTACACCGACAGCTCCGCCGCGACGGTGGCCAGCAGGCCGGCGAACAGGCCCATGGTGGCGAACTCGATGAACAGGCCACCCAGCACCAGGCTGCGGCGGGCGCCCAGCGCCCGCAGGATGGCGCTCTCGTGCATGCGCGCGTCGACACTCGCCTGCACCCCCGCCACCAGCACCAGTGAGCCGGCCGCCAGGATCACCGCCAGCACCAGCTCGATGGCGGCGGACACCTGGCGCACGATGCTGCGAACCTGCTCCACCACCACGTCCATCTCGATCACCGTCACCGTGGGAAAGCGGCGGATAAAGCGATTGAGGAAGGCCTTGTCGCCGGGCTCCAGGTAAAAGCTCGTCATGAAAGTCGCCGGGTAGTCCGCCAGCAGCCGCGGGGGAAAGATCAACCAGAAGTTGGGGCGCATCGACTGCCAGTCGAGCTCGCGCAGGTTCGCCACCCGGGCCACCAGCGGCTGGGAGCCCACCAGGAAGCCCAGTTCGTCCCCCACCACAATGCCCCGGCGTTCCGCGAACTCCCGCTCCACCGATACCAGGGCCTCATCCGTCTGCGGCTGCCACCAGCTGCCGGCTGCCAGGCGATTGCCGGGCGGCAGGGTGTCGGACCAGGTCAGGTTGGTCTCGCGCTGGCGACTGGCGTCCTCGGGGTCGTCGCTGACCGGCAGCTCCTGCCCGTTCACCGCCATGATGCGACCGCGGATCATCGGGTACAGCGCCTCACTGGCAATATCCTCCGCGCGCAGCGCCTGGTCCACGCCCTGCACATCCTCCGGGCCGATATTGAGCATAAAGTGGTTGGGCGTGCCCTCGGGCAGCTGGGTCTGCCACTCGTCGATGAGCGAGGTGCGCACCAGCACCAGTACCAGCAACAGCATGATGGCCATGGCAAAAATCACCACCTGCATGGCGTTACTGGCGCCGCGCCGTTGCAGCCCGGCCAGGGCGAGGCGCCAGATACTGCCCGCCCGCATCCCCACCATGCGACCCCCGCGCAGCAGGGTCAGGGCCAGCACCAGGCCCAGCACCACGGTGATGCCCAGGCCCGCCACCACCGCCAGCGTCAACTGCCAGTCGCGGCTGTAGGCCCACATCAGGCCAGTCACCGCCACCAGGCCCAGGGCGTAATCACCGAGGGTGCGCCGATTCTCCAGCGGGGTGTCCCGGCGCAGCACCCGCAACGGACTGGCCAGGGCGAGCCGGCGCAGGGGCGGCCAGGCGAAGCAGAGCAGGCTGGTGAGCGCTGTCGCGGCGCCGATGAGATAAGGCCGCGGGCCGCTGGGGCCGGGCTGTACCGGCAACTGGTCGGCGAACAGGGCGAAAAACAGGGCCTGTATGCCCCAGCCCAGGAAACAGCCGATAGCGGTGGCAACCGCGCCCAGCAACAGCAGGCTGCCGCCATACAGCCGGTTGACCCGGCTGGAGGTGGCGCCGAGGCTCTTCATGATGGCCACATAATCGTTGTGGCGTTCACTGAAACGGCGGGCGGCGAGCGCGATGGCCACGCCGGCCAGCACCACGCCGAGGCTGCCGGCCAGCAGCAGGAAGCGCTCCGCGCGGCTGAGCGCGTTGCCTATGCCGGGCTGTCCCTCGGTGACGGTGAGCAGGCGCTGCCCATCCTCGAGTTGCGGCTGCAGCCACTGCCGAAACTCCTCCAGCGCAGCTTCCGGCGCCGCAAACAACTGGCGGTACTCCACCCGGCTCCCCGGCTGTACCACTTTTGTGGCAGGAATATCGTCGTAGTGCATCAGCACCCGGGGGCCATAGCCGCTGAATGTGGCCGCCTGGTCGGGCTCGGTGCGCGCCGCGGCCGCCACCGTGAAGCTGGCCTCGCCAATTTCAACCCGGTCGCCGATCGCCACATCGAGCAGGGCAAACAACCTGGACTCCAGCCAGACCTCCCCTCGCCCGGGGCCGGCGCCAGCCGGTAGCACCGGACCGAAGGGCTGGGCGCTGAAAGTGAGCTCGCCGCGCAACGGATAGCCGGCGCTGACGGCTTTCACCGACACCAGCTGCATGCTGTCCTCGCCCGCCTGGACCATGGATGGGAACGCCAGGGTGAGGGCTTCACCGATGCCCTGTTCCCGCGCCTGCTCAAGCCA
>CAYTDW010000089.1:0-7998 GCA_964436585.1 uncultured Halioglobus sp.
GCGAACACGTGTCGCCCCGGGCGCTGAGCCATGCTGTGGCTGTGCCTGCGCTTCAGCCAGCTGCCCCTGCAGTGCCTGAACCGCTGTGAGGAGCGGCCGGTAGTGGTACTGGCCAGGCAGCGGGTCGTGCGCGCCAATGATTGCGCCGCCGCCCTCGGTATCCGGGAAGGCATGGGCGCCGCCACGGTGCGCGCCCTGGCCGATGACGAGGCGCTGCTACTGCTGGAGCGGGACGAGGCGGCCGAGCAGCGCTGCCTGCAGCAGCTGTGCTGCTGGGCCTACGGCATCACCCCCAACCTTTTCAGCTGGCGCCAGGACTGCCTGCAACTGGAAATCAGCGGCTGCCTCAACCTGTTCCGGGGCCTGGACAGCCTGCTGGCGGAAGTCGCAACCGGCGTTGGCAGCCGCGGCTACAGCGCCCACTACGGCCTGGCCGCCACCCCCAAGGCCGCCTGGCTGTTGTCGTTTGCACAGGCAGGGGAAGCACTGGCCATCACCCGCCCCCTGGCCGACCGGCTTGCCCCCCTGCCCCTGCAGCTGCTGGATACCTTCCCCACCGCCGTCGACTCGCTGCGCCGGGCGGGACTGCAGACCCTGGGCGATCTCCTGGCATTGCCACCGGCCGCCCTGGGCCGGCGCTGCGGCAGGGAGTTCACCCACTTTCTGCAACAGGTGCTGGGCCAGCGGGAAGACCGGCAGGCGGATTACCAGCCCCCGGCAAGCTTTGGCGACGAGTACTGGTTCGGCTACGAAGTAAAAGCCAACGCGGAGTTGCTGCCGGCGGTGCAGTTGCTGCTGCAGTCCCTGTGCGCATTCCTGCGCAGCACCCAGCTGCAGACCGCCGAGATCTGCTGGCAGCTGATCGGCATCGATCGCAGCCTGCGGGAGATAGCCGTGCGCAGTACCAGCAGCCACAGCGACTGGAAAAGCTGGCACCGGCTCACCAGTATTTGTTTCGAGCAGTTGCAGCTGACCAGCGGCGTGGAGGGCCTGGCCCTGGGCTGCCGCAACTTACGCCCTGGGCAGCCGGAGAATATCGACCTGTTTCACCCGGGCAAGCAGCGGGAGCCCCTGGCCCACCTGCTGGACCGGCTGAGCAGCCGGCTGGGGCTGCAAGCCATCGAGAAGGTCGGCTGCCGCGATGAACACCTGCCGGAATTCGCCGTACATGTGGGCGGTACCCGGACCGGTGCCCGGACCGGCGGCGAACCCGGCGGCGGGCGCCCCTGCGCCCAGCGCCCCTTCTGGCTAATGCCCGAGCCACAGCCACTGCGACAATCAGGTGGGCAACTGTACTGGCACGGCCCACTGGCCCTGCTGTACGGGCCGGAACGGATCGAGGACAACTGGTGGCAGGGAGCGGTGAGCCGGGACTATTACATCGCCGGGGACCGCGGCGGCCAGCAGTACTGGGTGTATCGCGACCGACTCGCCCACCGCTGGTATATCCACGGGGTCTTCCCCTGTACGGGGTAGCACCTCAGGGAAAATACGCCAGCTTTACCTGCTCCAGCCAGCGCGGCCAGGGTGGGTGCTCATCGGGTTGCCAGACAGACGACATGAACTCGTCCGCCTGCGCCTGCGACCAGCGGCCGGTGTCGATAGCATAGCGGGAATAGAAGGCGCTGACCCGGTAGTTGGCGGCGCAGTGGATCAGCAGCTTGCGCTCACCGGCCCGCTGCATCAGCTGCCGGAACTGGCCGTAGTCCTCCAGGGTGGGGGCGGCAAAATCCACCGGCAGGTAATGGTATTCGATGCCCTGGCTCTCGACGGCCTGGCGCTCACCTGCCACGGCGTACTCACTGGACTCAGGCAGCAGGCTGATCACAACCTCGAAGCCCTCACTGCCCAGCTGTGCCAGCTGCTGCGGTTCAACCCGCCCCGCGGTTGCCAATCGGTCATTAACCTGGCGGTAGTTATATGCCTTGTCGACACTCATGGCTTGCTCCTCTTCCCATTCGGCAGTGGTTACAGCTCAGGCCTTTTTGACAAATTCCGATTTCAGTTTCATGGCCCCGATACCGTCGATCTTGCAGTCGATATCGTGGTCGCCCTCCACCAGGCGGATATTCCTGACCCGGGTGCCCACCTTGACCACCAGCGATGTGCCCTTGACCTTGAGATCCTTGATGACGGTCACCGTATCGCCATCGCGCAGCGCGTTGCCGTTGGCATCCTTGATCACAGGCCCCTCGTCCACAGGGGTTGCGACCGCATCCCTGGACCACTCATGACCACACTCCGGGCAGACGAACATGGCACCGTCAGCATAGCCGTAGGGTGACTTGCATTCAGGGCAGGCCGGTATATCGCTCATATCAGATCCTCTGGACCAGGGTGGAGGTTAATCGATCGCTTGGAATAATCCCGTCGGCTTGCCATCGAGGCTGACGGTATTTTTCTCGCGCCAGTACTGCACGATACCATCCGGGCCCTTTTTCTCGGCCCAGCTGGCAAGCGTCGGTCGCTCGCCTTTCAATTCATAGCGGGGAACGGCGTAACCGCAGGAGGTCTGCACCAGTTCCAGGCTGAGCCGGAATATCTGGCGCGCACCGACATCGGCGGGAAACAGTCCCAGCAGCGCCGCCCAGCTGTCGTCCCGTGGATGCACCACCCTGGCCCGGCCGTAAAGGCGCATGATCAGGGGTTGCTTGCCGAAAGAGCAGAACATGATCGTCATGCGTCCATTCTCCGCCACGTGCGCGGCGCTCTCATTGCCGCTCCCGGTGAGATTGAGCCAGATGACTTCCGCAGGACCGGTCACCCTGAAGGTATCCATGCCCTTGGGCGAGACATTGATGCAGCCCTCCGCGCCCGCGGTGCCGACAAAGAACAGGTGCTGTTCCCGGATAAACCGGATGTGCTGGTCCAGGAGCGCGGGAAATCGTTCAGCCATGCCTCATTTCTCCTTCGCCAGCGTGTGCCGGTCACACCGGCATAGCCCCGAGCCACTCACACCGACAGGTAGTGCGCATACGCCGCTGACACCTTGCCGGCTACATTAAAGTGGAACACCTCGGCAGACAAGCCTCTAACGCCGTTGTATATGATGGTCACGCTATCGGCGCCGCGCAGGACATGCAACATTTCAAAATACAGGTCGGGATACCGCTCAAGCGCCCTGCCCCAATAGACAGAAATCCGCTCCTTGCCCTGGAGCCTGCCGGAAGGCTCTCCCATTACCTGTGCTATGACAGGCGAGGACATCTCGAAATCATCTGTATAGTGGGACAGAATGCGATCCAGGTCGTGGGAGTTCCAGGCGGCAACCCACTCCTGTGCAAACTCCTTAGCCTGCTCAATCGTCAACATACCTCATCACTCCCTGGGTGGCGGCCCGGCATCAGCCCTTTCCGCCCGCTATATGTACCGGGTAACACCAGTTCTGCCGCCACCGTTGAAGTTTCTCCTCGGGGGTGTGATCACTGAAATTGACCGCAACGGGTTGGGGAAAGCGCCGCCAGTCTTCGAGGCAACGGACATTGAGCGCGCAGTACAGCATGTCCTCAATCTGGACCGTAACAATGACCACGTCGCCGCAATAGCTGCATTCGTGGAAAGCGGCCTGCCGGCTTCCATGCTCCCTGACCACATGAAATTGCCCTTTGCGAATCTGCATGTCTACCGCGGTGCCCGACTTGGAAACATAGGCCGCGCCTTTGGCGGAGCAATACTCGCAAAGACAGGCCCTCGGAACCAGGCTGAGATCGCGATTCCGCCACGACACGGAAATGTTCCTGCAACGACAACTACCGCGCATGCTCATTCGGGCCGACCGTCATTCATCCAAAATCATGCTGAAACCGCTGTGGATCATGGGTAGTTCTCCAAACGGCAGAGGGTGCCGCTTGAGGTGGTCGTATCAATAGTCAAGTGCCAAACCTGCCGATGCCGGCAATGCTGACTGAGCTTTCGTGAGCTGTGGTTACATACTTTTGCCATCAAAATACCGGACAGGAGTATCCGCCAGTGTACCTTCTACCAGCATCCTGAAATTCACCGCGATCCTTGGATCGGCATCATTCGGCAGGGTTCTATAGTGTGTTACACAGCCACAGTTCGAGCACCGGACAAACTCCAATTCCCTGTCGCCCCATGTGTAGACACACTCACTGCCCGGACCGGCATCTATTGTAACCTCGTCAGGGTGGTAGTAGCCCCAAAGCGCCTGGTACCTCGAGCATAATGAACAATTGCAGGAGGTGACCTGGGCGGGCGGTTCCACGCCAATCCTTATCATCCCGCAGTGGCAACTTGTATTCATTGGATACCTCGCTCCCAGGCCAGTCACGTGTCAAACGGGGTACCAGGCGTTCTTCATATCTTTTGCAGGCGCCTGTAGGCCAGGTCCCCCTTCCTATCCGCCACGGCCAGTCCGAGTCGGTGAGCGTCAAGCAGTGCCGATCGCACGAGTTCTTCATTCAGCGGGACTGGCATGTTACCTATGAACGGGAATGCCATCGTACTCTCGCTGATTGCATCAAGGGCAATCCTGTCTCCCGCATCCAGGGAAAGCTGCCCAAGATGGATAGGCAGACCGACGTCTGCGAAAAACTCGGCAACCTTGGTCGCCTCGGAGTGACGGGATTCCATCATCAACTGCGCGAGGGTACCCATGGCCACCATCTCGCCGTGCAGGTAGTTTGCATGTACCTTCCGGATGTTGGTGAAGCTCTGGGCTACGCCATGCGCGGCAGCGACGCCACCGCTCTCGAAGCCCAGACCGCTCAGGAGCGTGTTGGCCTCGACCACAGCCTCGAGCGAGTCGTTCACGATGTTAGCAGCCACGGCCCTGGCAGCTGCACAGCCTTCCTCGTAAAGCGTATGAGCGCAGACCTCTCCGATGGCACAGGAAGCGAGAGTGGGCCGCGCTCCAACAGTCGTAACCGCCGACGGATTCTGAAGGCAAACACGCGCCTCGTACCATGTGGCCATGGCATCTCCCATACCGGCAACCAGGTAGCGCTCCGGAGCGGCCGCGATAAGATCGGTGTCCACCACGACAATGGCCGGGCTCTCGGGATAAAACTCGACACCGGCCGATACGCCCCCGGGCGTGTACAGAACGGACAACGCCGAGCAGGGAGCATCATTGGATGCGAGGGTCGGCACGATGACGACCGGGGTACCCAGGCGAAATGCAACTGCCTTCCCCGTATCGACGCACTTGCCGCCACCAGCGGCAATTACGCAGTCGACCGATTCCACTGCTAGGGCCTCGACATGAACCGTAATTTCCTGCACAGAGCACTCACCCCGAAAGACACTGACGACAGCTTCGATACCGGCGGAGCGAAGGCTGTCCAAAAGCTGCACTCCCTCATTTCCCCGCCCCCGCTCGGTCATGAGCAGCGCTACCCGTTTAACCCTCATCAGTGCCAGATATCGACCCACGCCGCGCAGCACACCCCTGCCCTGTATGTAGCGTTGCGGTGACATGAAGACACGCGGGAGCGGCATGCTCCCCCGGTCGGCTGGGGCGAATATTTCATGGGGCATGTAAGCGGTGGGTACTTCCACGAATTTGCTCCTCGTAGACTCTTGAGCCAGAACACAGATTATAGCTGCGCAGCCGGGTTGCACCTACGTGCGAACTGCTATCGTATGGTCACTTACGGTTTGACGCGCCAGGGGGGATGCTTTCTGTTTTCCCCGGCCCAATACAGGCAGATGATATTGCCACTGGGATCATTCAGCCTGGCCTCACGCCATAGCCACGGCTCATCCTGTGGTTGCTGGGAAAAGCTAAAGCCAGTGTCCTGTAGCTGCCGAACCTTCTGATCGAGGTGCTCGGTTTCGAAGTAGACCACACAGCCGTTATCTCCGTCGCAGGATTCAACCTGGTGAATTGAAAAGGTTGATTCTCCCTGCGGACACTCGAACCTGGCGTAATGTTCCACCTCTACAATCGGGATAAAGCCCATTCTCCGGTAGAACTCTATCGATTCCAGCACATTCCTGGCTGGTAGCGTGACTTGATTCAGATTCATAATCACTGGTGTCCACACGTTTTGTAACCCAGGGTCAACCGGCTGCATTGAGCTGTCCGGGGAAATGGGTTCGGTTTGAATGAACTGTCAGTGATCATGCACTGACCCTGATCGACGTTCAAGGCGACCGAAGAGGACTTCCTTGACCTTGTCTGGGCCGACCACCCGTACCAGGTCACTCGCAAGAGTGTAGAGAAACAGGCCGCAGATAATCCACAGCGCAGAGACTGCGAACAGGGCCCAGGAGACCTCGTCTACCATTGCTCTTATGGCCGAGACCATTCCGCCATGTTTCGAGACAAGAGGAATCAGTTCTTCCGCGAAACGGAAAAGCAGCGCCACCGAGCCATACAGCAGTGTCCTCCAGAGTATGTTGTAAATTCGCCTGCCTGAGAAAAGACGCGCGATAGCAAGTGCCTCCACGATAAGAACCGCTTTCGCTACGATCAACGCTCCGACCGTCGCGCCCATGGCTCGGAGCGCTGTGAAACTGTACTCGTCAAGCAGCACCGCCTTGCTGAGGCCGATCAGGTGGAACAAGCATAGAAAGAATATCATCGCCGGCAGCGCTTCCCGGACTTCTTTTGCAACTATCGCCCTGACTCTGCTCATCACTATTCGCTTATGATTTCAACGGCGGGACCCACCGGCAAGCACTGGCACCACGACGCTTCAAGCTGCGGCGCCAAGCGTGTACCAGCCTTGCCCTGTTATGTGTATTGTAAGAGTAATATATAAGAATCATGTGATCTAGCATGACGAGATACCATTAGCCGGTCAGCCCGCATCTTCGAATTCGCCCGCCAATTCCCGTGTAAGACGCGATGCTGACACCTCTTTGCATCCACTTGCATTCTGGCCGGCCCACAAGGGCGAGAACTCACCGCTGCCCAGGGTTTCAGCCTTCGCGCGCAAAGGTGCGATGGCTGCCGCCGCCAGAGGAAACGCCGGGGCGGCGGGGCTCATAGGTCCGATTTCCCGCATCAGGCGGTTCACTATACTTCGAGCAGGCCGCCCGGAAAATACATTGGTAAGGGCAGTGACGCGGGCAGTGTCGCTTTTCAGGGCTGCGCGATGCACCGCACTCGTGTTGGCTTCGACGCACAACAAATAGGCTGTCCCGATCTGCACACCGGCAGCGCCGAGAGTCATGGCAGCCGCGACACCCCTGGCGTCTGCAATGCCGCCGGCGGCGATGACCGGAACCTTCACCGCCCGCACAATCTGTGGCACCAATGCGAACGTGCCAACCTGAGTGCCGAGGTCTTGCGATAGGAAAAAACCACGGTGCCCGCCCGCTTCAAGCCCCTGTGCGATGACAGCATCGACGCCATGCGCCTCCAGCCAGAGTGCCTCTTCGACCGTTGTTGCAGACGAAAGGATTTTCGCGCCGCTTCTTCGCACCCGTTCCAGCAACTCAGGTGCGGGCAGGCCGAAATGAAAGCTCACAACGGGGGGTTTGAACTCCTCCAGCACATCCGCGGCTGCGGCGTCGAAAGGCATGCGGCCTGGACCAGTGGAAATTGCCTCCACAGCAATCCCGTACTCACTGTAGTAAGGGGAAAGCGCTTGCCGCCAGATCGTGTCGCGCCTGGCATCAAGATCGGGCTGTGCATGACAGAAAAAGTTGACGTTGTAGGGCTTGGCGGTTTGCGCCCTGATCGCCGTCAGCTCCTGCCGTACGGCGTCCAGACTGAGCATGGCGCAGGGAAGCGAGCCGAGCCCACCCGCGTTTGAGACCGCCACCGCCAGCGCGCTACCCTGAACCCCCGCCATCGGCGCCTGGATGATCGGGAGCTCTAGGCCCAGCAGTCTCTGCAAAATCATCTGCGCACCTCCTGCGGAAAACGCTGAATGAGCTTGAGCGACCTGCCAGGCACTGACACTTACTCTTCCCTTAGTTCCGGCTCAACCAGGAGCCGCAATGCATCCAACGACTCTTGCCAACCGAGATAACACATTTCCACAGGAATAACTTCCGGAATTCCTGCCTGGACAATGGGTATGT
>CAYTDW010000090.1:0-7997 GCA_964436585.1 uncultured Halioglobus sp.
ATGGCCACGGTGAAAGGCGACGTGCACGACATAGGTAAAAACATCGTGGGCGTCGTGCTGCAGTGCAACAATTTCGAGGTGATCGACCTCGGGGTGATGGTGCACTGCGAGGAGATCCTGCGGGTCGCGCGGGAGGAGAAGGTGGACATCATTGGCCTCAGCGGCCTGATCACGCCCTCACTGGATGAGATGGTGCACGTGGCCAGCGAAATGGAGCGACTGGAGTTCAGCGTGCCGCTGATGATCGGTGGCGCCACCACGTCCAAGGCGCATACCGCGGTAAAAATCGACCCGCACTATAACCGGGATGTGGTGGTTTACGTGCCAGATGCGTCGCGCAGTGTCGCTGTGGCGACCCAACTTGTCGGCGGCGGCAAAAAGGCTTTTGTCGAGGCCCGCCGGGAGGAGTATGACCAGGTACGCGAGCGCGTTGCCAATCGCCAACCCAAGAGCCGGCAGCTGACCTATGCCGAGGCAGTGGCCAACGGCCTGCAGCTTGACTGGAGCAGTTACACGCCGCCCCGCCCCGCTTTCACAGGCACGCGCGTGTTCGACGATTTCCCGCTGCAGGCGTTGGTGGACACCATCGACTGGACGCCTTTTTTCCTCACCTGGGAGCTGGCCGGCAAGTATCCTAATATCCTGCAGGATGAGCTCGTGGGCGCCCAGGCCACCGAGTTGTTTGCCGATGCCCAGGCCATGTTGCGGCGCATTATCGATGAAAAGCTGCTGACGGCGCGGGCCACGATAGGTTTCTGGCCCGCGGCGCGCTCAGGGGCGGATGATATCGACGTGTACGCTGATGAGTCCCGCAACCGGGTGATTGCCACGCTGCACCAGCTGCGCCAGCAGCTGGAAAAACCCAACGGCAAGCCGAACCTCAGCCTGGCGGATTTCATCGCCCCCCTCGGCAGCGGCGCCAGTGACTACATCGGCGGCTTCTGCGTTACCACGGGCCATGGCGTAAAGGAGCTGGCGGCGCAATTCGATGCCCAGCACGACGATTACAACAGTATCATGCTCAAAGCCCTCGCGGATCGGCTGGCGGAATCCTTTGCGGAGCATCTGCACCGCCTGGTGCGAACCGAGTTATGGGGCTACGCCCGCGATGAGCGGCTGAGCAACGAGGACCTTATCAGGGAGCGCTATCGGGGTATCCGGCCCGCGCCCGGCTATCCCGCCTGCCCGGACCACACCGAAAAAGCGACCCTGTTCAGGCTGCTCGATGCAACCAATACCTGCGGCGTTGAACTTACCGAGAGTTATGCCATGACCCCGGCGGCAGCGGTGAGCGGCTTTTACTACTCACACCCCGAGGCCGATTACTTCGCCGTTGGCAAAATCGGCCGCGACCAGGTGGGTGACATAGCACGCCGCAAAGGCGAGACCCTGGCTACCATGGAACGCTGGCTGCGCCCCGTTCTTGGCTATTGAGGAGGAGTTTCAAAGTGACTGGCAACAAGGAGAATCCGGCCGAGCCCGGAAAAGAGACCCAGGCGGAAAACGCTGCCCACCACCGGCTCAATCCCCTGCAGGTGGTCAGCAGCGTGCTCGCCGCCAGCCTCGGGGTGCAGAGCAGCAAAAACCGGGAGCGGGATTTCAAGCAGGGTCGGGCCGGCGTGTTCATCGCTGCCGGCATTATTTTTACCCTGCTGTTTATCGGCACCGTTCTAACGGTGGTGCAGCTGGTGCTGAAAAATACGGGGAACTGAAGTCCGCCCGGGCGGGATACCCCGGCGCCTCAGGATGGCATGCCCTGTAGCCAGATGCACAGTGTCAGCACAATAACGCCTATGATGGCGGTGACTGCGATGGCATCCGCCACGCCGTCTGCTCCGCGCTCGATGTTGGTGTCGTCTGACATGGTGCTCTCCATGATGGGGTATTTGGCCCGGCCATTATAGCAGCAATGGCGCTATTCCCAAGCATGGGCCACGGGTTTAGCAGCCTTGCATTTGCGCGGTAAAGCCAGGTTCTAACCTTATAAATATTCTTACTAATTGGCGCCCTGATTTTTCTGGTAATGTAGCCAACCCCGGCCCACCGAGGGAGGCCGGGAGCCATACCAGCAGGACCTTTGATGTACGTCTACGACCAATACGACCAAACCATCGTCGACCAGCGGGTCGACCAGTTCCGCGACCAGACCAGGCGTTATCTCGCCGGAAAAATGACGGACGCCGAGTTCCTGCCGCTGCGTCTGCAAAACGGCCTGTACATGCAGCGCCTGGCGCCCATGTTGCGGATTGCTGTGCCCTACGGCCTGCTGAGCAGCAGGCAGTTGCGCAAGCTCGCCGGGATCAGCCGCCAGTTCGATAAGGGCTATGCCCATATCAGCACCCGCCAGAACGTACAGTTGAACTGGCCCCGCCTGGAGGAGGTGCCGGACATTCTCGCCGAACTGGCCAGCGTACAGATGCACGCGATCCAGACCAGCGGCAATTGCATCCGCAATACCACCACTGACCAGTACGCAGGGGTGGCTACAGACGAGTTGGAGGACCCTCGCCCCTGGTGCGAGATCATCCGGCAATGGTCTACCCTGCACCCTGAATTCGCCTTCCTGCCGCGCAAGTTCAAGATCGCGGTCTGTGGCAGCAGCCAGGATCGGGCCGCCATCCACGCCCACGATATCGGCGTCGAGCTGATAGCCAATGCCAGCGGGGAAGTCGGCTGCAGGATTCTGGCTGGCGGTGGCCTTGGGCGCACGCCCGTCATCGGCTCGGTGATTTGTGAGTGGCTGGAGAAGCGACACCTGCTCACCTACCTGGAGGCCATCCTGCGGGTGTATAACCAGAATGGCCGCAGGGACAACAAGTACAAGGCGCGCATCAAGATCCTGGTGAAGGCCATGGGGGTGGATGCATTTCGGGAGGCGGTGGAGCAGGAGTGGGCCCTGGTGAAGGACGGCCCCACCACCCTCACCGAAGCAGAAATAATGCGGGCGAAGTCGTTTTTCACGGAGCCAGCCTATCTTGTTGTCGATGACGCGGTCGCCCGCGCAGGACTTGCGGACAAGTGCGGCGCGGACCCGATCTTCGCCAACTGGGTCAAGCGCAATACTGTCGATCACCGGGTGTCCGGGTACCGGATTGTCAATCTTTCCCTCAAGGCCACGGGCTTCGCCCCCGGGGATATCACCGATACACAACTGGAACTGGTCGCAGACCTGGCAGACCAGTATTCCTTCGGGGAGATTCGCACCACCCACCAGCAGAACATGGTGCTGGCGGATGTGCAGATGGATCAACTGTATTGCCTCTGGCAACAACTGCAAAAAGCCGGACTTGCCACGCCCAATCACGGTTATCTTACCGACATGATCTGCTGCCCCGGCGGCGACTACTGCTCCCTCGCCAACGCCAAGTCCATACCAGTCGCGGAGGCTATCCAGTCGCGCTTCAACGACCTGGATTACCTCTACGACCTGGGCCCGATTGAACTGAATATCAGCGGCTGCATGAACGCCTGTGGCCACCATCATATCGGCCACATCGGGATCCTCGGCGTGGACAAGAAGGGCGAGGAGTTCTACCAGGTGTGCCTTGGCGGAAGCCAGGCGAAGGATGCATCGATCGGCAAGATCCTGGGCCCCTCCTTCAGCCAGGAGGATATGCCCGCAGTCATCGAGAAATTGCTCGCCACCTACCTCGATCTGCGGGAGGGGGAAGAAATCTTCCTGGATACATACCGTCGCGTCGGCATTGAACCTTTCAAGGAGCGCGTCTATGAGAAGGCTGATTAAAGCGGGCCATATTGTCGAGGACAGCTGGCAGCCGCCTGATGCAGACGCCGCCAACCCGGGCAGGCAACAGATCCTCAGCCTGGACCAGTGGCTGCGGCTGACCGAGAGGAACGGGCACGCCGTGATGCTCGAGCCCGGGCAGGCCCCGGCGCCCCTGTTCGATCACCTGGCAGGCATTCCGCTGATTGCGATAAATTTCCCTGTGTTCACCGACGGCCGCGGTTTCTCTTACGGCCGGGAACTGCGCGAACGCGGCTTCGCCGGCGAGTTGCGCGCCTGTGGCCACTTTATCCGCGACCAGATGAGCTACCTTGCCCGGTGCGGTTTCGACGCTTTTCAGCTGGCGGACGAATCCCTGTTGGCGGAGGCCCTGGCAAGCCTGCAGGACTTCAGCGAATACTACCAGGCAGCCATCGACCAGCCGCTGCCGCTGTTTCGCCGGCGGGGATAAGTCGATAGTGACAGCTCAATAGAGCCTGTTCCTGTTGCGGCCCAGCTTGGTTACACTCCCCGAGTACCCGAGCGGGGAGCAAAACCGATGGATCCTGGCAGTATTACTTTTTCTTTTTTCCTGATCTTCACCGGCGCAGCGATTTTCGCCTCTCTCGCCCTCTACACTCGCCAACCCCTGATTATCGCTTATATCGCTCTGGGCGCCTGCATCGGTCCCTACGGCATGTCTCTTGTGCCCGATCCCAAACTGTTGGCGGATATCAGCCATATCGGCATCATCTTCCTGCTGTTCCTGCTGGGACTGGATATGCAGCCCCAGGCCCTGTGGTCAACCCTGCGCAAATCCATGGTGGTGGCTGTATCCAGTTCTGGGATATTCCTGGCGCTGGGCTTTGGCGTCGCTCGCCTGTTCGACTTCAGCACCGCCGATGCACTCATAATCGGCGCCGCCATGATGTTCTCCTCGACCATTATCGGCATCAAGTTGCTGCCTACGACGGTATTACACCACCGTCATATCGGCGAGTTGATGATTGGCCTGCTGCTGCTCCAGGACCTGCTGGCCATCATAGTGCTGATGCTGCTGCTGAGCTCCACATCGGGCAGCTCCGGCGCTGTGGGAATCAAACTCGCCTATTCCCTGTTGAGCCTGCCCCTGCTGTTCGGTGGCGCCCTGCTGGTAGTCCGCTACGCATTGTTGCCCTTGATCACCCGTTTTGACCGCTTCCACGAATATATTTTCCTGCTGGCCATCGGCTGGTGCCTGGGTCTGGCCGAAGCCGCTGTGTGGTTCGGGCTATCCGAGGAAATCGGCGCCTTCATTGCAGGTGTTACCATCGCCACCAGCCCCATCGCACAGTACATTGCGGTCAATCTGAAGCCCCTGCGGGATTTTTTCCTGATTCTGTTCTTTTTTGCCGTGGGCGCCCGTTTCGATCTGGCCCTGCTTAACCAGGTGTTCGCGCCCGCCCTGTTGCTGGCGGTGCTGGTGCTGGGCCTCAAGCCGGTCGTTTACCGATTCCTGCTCAAGGGTGTCAGTGAAAAACGAACACTCGCCTGGGACCTCGGCTTTCGTCTCGGACAGGCCAGCGAGTTCTCGCTGCTGATTGCCTACGTGGCGGTGGCGGGCGCCCTGATCTCGGAACGGGCTTCGGTATTGATCCAGGCCACGACGATCATCACCCTGTTGGTGTCATCCTATATCGTGGTGCTCAACTACCCTACGCCCATCGCCATTTCCGACCGCTTGCGGCGGGATTAGCCTGGTTGCCTTAACTTTCCACTTGTCAGGACCAAAAAAAACCGGCACAAGGCCGGTTTCCTTTGGTTTAAATACTGGTAACTAGAGCTTGGCTTCGAGCTCAGGCAGGGCGACGAAGAGGTCGGCAACCAGGCCGTAATCTGCTACCTGGAAGATCGGTGCGTCCTCGTCCTTGTTAATTGCCACGATGACCTTGGAGTCCTTCATACCGGCCAGGTGCTGGATCGCACCGGAAATGCCGACAGCAATGTACAGATCCGGGGCCACGATCTTGCCGGTCTGGCCGACCTGGTAATCGTTCGGGACAAAGCCGGCATCCACGGCGGCGCGGGAAGCGCCGATGGCTGCACCCAGTTTGTCCGCAATACCCTCAAGCAGCTTGAAATTCTCGCCATTTTGCATGCCGCGGCCGCCGGAAATAACGACTTTCGCTGAAGTCAGCTCGGGGCGATCGGATACCGCGACCTCCTCCCCGACGAAAGAGGAAATGCCGGCGTCGTGCACCGCAGTGACCACCTCGATACTGGCGGACCCTCCTTCAGCAGGCGCGGCATCATACGCAGTGGTACGCACGGTGATGACTTTCTTTGCGTCAGTGCTTTTGACCGTAGCGATGACGTTGCCCGCGTAGATCGGCCGCTTGAAGGTGTCGGGGGACTCTACCGAAGTGATTTCGGATATCTGTGCTACATCCAGCAGGGCTGCAACCCGCGGCATCGTGTTTTTGCAGCTGGTGGTGGCCGGAGCAATGATTGCGTCATAGGCACCGGCAACCTCCGCTATCAACAGGCTGACGTTCTCGGCCAGCTGATGCGCATAGGCCGCATGGTCGGCCAGCAGTACCTTGCCTACCCCGGGGACCCTGGCGGCCTGTTCCGCGGCGCCGCGACAGCCGGCGCCCGCCACCAGGATATCGATGCCGGAGCCGAGAACCTGGGCGGCCGCCACGGCGTTGAGAGTGGCGACTTTAAGGCTGTCGTTGTCGTGTTCTGCAATAACCAGTGTGCTCATGAGATTACTTTCGCCTCGTTCTTCAGTTTATCGACCAGTTGAGCCACGTCCGCCACCTTGATGCCGGCTTTGCGCTCAGCCGGTGGCTCCACCTTGATCTGGGTCAGGTGCGACGTCACGCTCACCCCCAGGTCCGCCGGGGTGTAGACGTCCAGCTGTTTCTTCTTGGCTTTCATGATGTTGGGCAGGGACGCGTAGCGTGGCTCGTTGAGCCGCAGGTCAGTGGTGACGATAGCCGGAAGACTGAGGCTGACGGTTTGCAAGCCGCCATCCACTTCGCGGGTGACGCTGATCTTGTCACCGTCAATGGAGATTTTCGAAGCGAAGGTCCCCTGGGGCATTTTGGCCAGGGCGCCCAGCATCTGCCCTGTCTGGTTGTTGTCCCCATCGATGGACTGCTTGCCCAGGATGACAAGCTGGGGCTGCTCCTTGTCCACAACGGCCTTGAGCAGCTTGGCTATTACCAGCGGTTCCACCGCGCCCTCGGTCTCGACCTGGATACCGCGATCGGCGCCCAGCGCCAGCGCGGTGCGGATCTGCTCCTGGCAGGATTTGTCACCGACGGACACGGCAATCACTTCTGTAGCGGTACCCGCTTCCCTGAGCCGGACCGCCTCCTCGACGGCAATTTCGCAGAACGGGTTGATGGCCATCTTGACGTTGTTCAGGTCAACGTTACTACCATCGGCTTTGGCGCGAACCTTGACGTTGTAGTCAACGACGCGCTTTACAGCAACAAGAACCTTCATGGATTCTTCCTTGTTTTTCAGGTGGGTAATCAAGCCGCGGTGCTAAAAAGAGGGCCGCGTCAGCGTAATTTCGGCTGGGTATGATGCCGACTAAAGCACTATGGGTCAATAGCGCTTCCCGCCTGTGAGCAGCTCCCATGAGCTGGATCAAAGCGCCCTGCAAGCGACTTCGAATATGGTTTTTTATCCATAAAAATTATATACTTGCGGCCCTTCTATACGCCGTTCCCCGATACCGATCGGCGCTCCCCCGACCAGCCAGACAAGAGGACCGGATTGTGGAACGAGAATCGATGGAGTTTGATGTTGTGATCGTTGGCGCCGGACCCGCCGGTCTTTCCGCCGCCTGCCGCATCATGCAACTGGCCAGGGAAAAGGGGCAGGAAATCACGGTATGCGTGGTTGAAAAAGGCTCAGAAGTCGGCGCCCATATCCTGTCCGGCGCGGTTCTGGAACCGCGAGCCCTGCAGGAACTGTTTCCGGACTGGAAGGAATTGGGGGCTCCGATCAAGACGAAGGTGAAAGAGGACAAGTTCTTTTTCTACCTGAGTGCCAAAAGCGCCCTGAAACTGCCCAACTTTTTTATTCCCAGGCCTACCCATAACGAAGGCAACTATATCGTCTCAATGGGCAATGTGTGTCGTTGGCTGGCGCAACAGGCCGAAAGCCTGGGCGTCGAGGTGTACCCGGGGTTCGCTGCCGCCGAGGTGCTCTACCACGAGGACGGCCGGGTCAAAGGGATCGCCACCGGTGACATGGGCGTCAGTGCCGACGGCGG
>CAYTDW010000091.1:0-7985 GCA_964436585.1 uncultured Halioglobus sp.
CGCCGGGAGGACATCATCTCCCTGCCGCAGCGGGATGCCTCCATCCGCCTGGCTACCGAGGCCGAGTCCGCAGCCATTCCCGCCCCCTTCATGAGCCCGCCGCAGTTGATCAACAATACCGGTCAGTACGGCGAGTTCGTGCTGGTCCAGAGCAACCCCGCCCTCGAGGGCGGGGCGGTGATGGACGACTGGAGCCACGATGCCGTCACCTGGTCGCTGACGACCCATGAGGCCCGACCCGGCCATGAATTGCAGTTCGCCGGCCTGGTGGAAAATGGAACTTCCCTGGCGCGGGCGCTGTTTGCATTTAACAGCGCCAACGCCGAGGGCTGGGCGCTGTATGCCGAATCCATCATGCAGCCCTACCTGCCCCTTGAAGCCCAGCTGTTTTCCCTCTATACGCAGGCCTGGCGCGCGACCCGCATGTTCCTGGACCCCATGGTCAACACCGGGCAGCTGACCCCTGAGCAGGCGCGGGATTTCCTGGTGGAGCAGTTCGCCTTTTCAACGGCGATGGCCGGTTCCGAGGCCGACCGCTATGCGTTTCGCAGTCCAGGGCAGGCCACATCCTACTATTATGGCTTTATGGCCATGCTGCGCCTGCGCGCCGAAATTGAAATCGCGCTCGGCGATCGATTCAACCAGCGGGAGTTTCACGACTTCATCATCGGCCAGGGCCTGTTGCCGCCGGAGCTGATGCGGGAGGCGGCGCTGGCCAGGTTCAACCCGCCGTCGTGAGATGACAGGTGAATGGGGTGAACAGTCCCGGCAGCAAATTCGGCCCCGGCATCCTGGTCACCGCGGCATTTGTCGGGCCGGGCACGGTTACCACGGCGAGTATTGCCGGTGCCCACTTCGGCTTTGCCCTGCTCTGGGCGCTGGCGTTTTCGGTGCTGGCCACCATCGTCCTGCAGGAGATGGCGGCGCGCCTCGCGCTGGTAAGCCGGCAGGGTCTGGCGGAAGCGCTGCGCAACAGTTACAGCTCAAGCTGGTTGGGGACCGCTGCCATTGTTCTCGTGGTTGCAGCGGTCGGGGCTGGTAACGCGGCCTACCAGACCGGCAATATAACGGGCGCGGCGCTGGGCCTGCAGGGTATCAGCGAGATCGGCCTGAAATGGTGGGCGCTGCTGGTGGGCCTGCTGGCCGGCGCGCTGCTGGCATCCGGTGTCTATGCCCTGATTGAAAAGCTGCTGATCGCCCTGGTGGCGCTGATGGGCCTGGTGTTCCTGCTGACACTGTTGATGGTGCAGCCGTCGTTCAGCGCCATGTTGGGTGGTTTGCTGGTGCCATCCTTACCTCAGGGTTCGCTGCTTACGATCATGGCCCTGATCGGCACCACCGTAGTGCCCTACAATCTTTTCCTCCACGCCAGCGCCGTGCAGGAGAAGTGGGATGCGGAAGTCAGCAAAAAGCAGGCGCTGCGCGAATCCCGGATAGACGCGAGTTTATCCATCGGCCTGGGCGGGCTCATCACGCTGGCGATTATGAGTACGTCTGCGGCGACTTTCTTTGGCGGCGACGTGGCGTTTTCCGCCGCCAGTATGTCACAGCAACTCGAACCCCTGCTCGGCGCCGGTGCGCGCTACCTGTTTGCCGCCGGCCTGTTTGCCGCCGGTCTCAGCAGTGCCGTGACTGCACCCCTGGCCGCAGCGTTCGCGGTCTGTGGTGTCCTCGGCTGGCCGCGGGACCTGCGCGGCAGGCATTTTCGCGGTGTATGGTTGACAGTGCTGCTGTGCGGCACCGGCTTCTCCGTCATCGGTATCAAGCCTCTGGCCGCCATCGTGTTTGCCCAGGCGGCCAATGGTTTCCTGCTGCCATTGTGCGCGGTGTTTTTGCTGTTGCTGATGAACCGGAAGGAGGTGCTGGGAGACTATGTCAACAAGCCCCTTGCCAATACCCTCGGTGTGCTGGTGGTGCTGGTGACGATTGCGCTGGGACTGCTGAAGATCCTGCAGGCGACCGGCGCACTCTAGCAGGAGACCGTGCAGCCCGCTTTGGCTGTCCAGGTCTCTACCGCTTGCCGACCCGGACGACCACCTTGCCCTCAACCTTGCCGGCGGCGATGTGCTCCACCGCCCTGAGTGCATCCTCGAACTCGAACAGCTGGATGTTGGACGCCTGCAACTCTTTCTTCTTCCAGTGACCGAGCAGGTCATTGTGAGCCGCAAGCATCAGTTCCGGGGGAAAGCCCACCGGCATGGCGCCGACCAGCGAGATATTCCTGGGCAGGGTTTCCGGCAACTCGATCTTCGGCCACTCGCCGCTGGCATAGCCGATGACGAGGAAGCGCCCCTCGAACGCCGTGGCCTTGAACGCCGCCCGCCCGGCCTTGCCTCCCACCGGGTCGTAGATCAGGCTGGCGCCTTTGCCGCCGGTGAGCTCCATGGTGCTGGCGGTGATGTCCTGCGAGCGGTGGTCGATGACCGCGTCGGCGCCGAGTCCCAGGCAGAATTCCGCTTTGTGCGGGCCGCCGGCGACCGCGATCACCCGCGCCCCCTTGGCTTTGGCCAGTTGTACCGCCGCGCAACCGGAGCTGCCGGATGCGCCGAGCACCAGTACCGTGTCCTGCGGCGTGATCTGCGCGCGCCGGACCAGGCCGATCCAGGCGGTGAGAAACGGGATGAAAAACCCCGCGGCTTCCTCGCCGGGCATGTCATCGGGGATGGGGAATGCCGCCTGGGCGTACATCAGGCAGGCATCCGCCAGGCCGCCCCGCTGGGCCTGGAACAGGGTGGGGCCCAGTACCCTGGTGCCCAGTAGCGCCGGGTCCGCGCCCTCGCCCAGGGCGATGACCTCGCCCGCCGCCTCCTGCGAGGGCGTGAAGGGCAGGGGCGGCGTCAGTGGGTAGTTGTTGCCGCACATGAAAACGTCGGGCAGTCCGAGGCCCGCGGCCTCAACCCTTACCTTGACCTGTCCCGGTCCCGGCTCGAACTCCTCGGCGTTCAGGTCGAGCCGCAAGACTTCCGCGGGTATACCGAACTGGTGAACTATCCACGCGCGCATATGATGTTCCTCGGAATCAGCGAAGCCGTATCTGCAGTTCCTCGCCGGCGAACCTTATCACATCGCCACTGAGAATCTTGCGGCGCTTGCGTGTCTCCACGGCGCCGTTGACCAGGACCAGCCCTTCGGCAATCACAATCTTGGCCTGCCCGCCGCTGTCCACCAGGCTCTCGAATTTCAGGATCTTGTAGAGTTCCACCGGCTCGTGCGTGATGACCACTTCCCTGATCATTGCGCGCCCTGGCGATAGGCCCTGGCGAAGGCGATGCTGTCGGCGTTGTCGATTATGGTACCGTTTGCCAGCTCGCCGGTACGGGCGCTGATTTCCAGCATCGCCCCGCCCAGGTCTTCGGAGCTGATTGCCAGCTGGCCCGGCTTGAGCACCCATTCCAGCAGGTAGTGCGCCGGGTTCGACCGATCCGATGCGGGGCGGATAAAGCCGGAGCGATAGGCGAAGGTGCGCAATCCGGTGCCTTTTGCCATCGCGGCCAGCCCGATTTCGGCCCGGCCTTTCTCCCGCGCCCAGTGGGCGCTGCCTTCCGGGTCAGTCCCCATCCCGGTAACGTAGTGGAACGCCATCGGCGCCTGGGTCCTGGCCGCCAGCCATGTGGTCAGGAAAGCCACCGGGAAATCCACGTGGATGCGCGTGTAGGTGGCGTCGTCGACCTGCAGCGAGGAGGTGCCCAGCCCCCACAGCACCGTGTTCACCTCAGCCAGAATCGGGGCCAGGTCGCCGTAGTTGGTAAAATCCTCCTGCAGTTTCAGCTCCACTCTGCCGCTGGCCACAGCTGCTTCGATACGCGGTGAGCTGCGCCGGGAAACCACGAAGATTTTTTCAACCTCCGGGTCTTCGATCGCGGCCTTGAGCAGCCCGTCTCCCACCCGTCCGGTCGCGCCAAAGACCATCACGACTTTATTGGCGTTGTCGTCCCGCGGCTGACTGTCCCCGGGCGTGAGCCCGCCCAGGGTGAGGTAACCCCAGACATTGAGGCTGGCCACTGCCAGGACCAGGGCGACCAGGACAGCCAGGGCTGATTTTTTAAGTACTTTCATCGCGCTATAGCCCGTTGTGGGTGGGGGCACAGGGTAGCCGATACCGCCCGGGGCGAGCAAACCCGGTTCGTTCGCTATGCCCATTTATGCAACGCTCTGGAGTATTTTCGGCCAATTGTGGGTAAAAGTGTTAAGCCTACACTCTCAAACACCAGCCCGAAAACACGGTCTGGTCATTCACGAACAGTAAGGCAGGTGAACATCATGACAATCATTCTCTTTATTTACTCATCGGTACTGGCCCTGGGTGTCTGGCAGGACAACCACAACCGCAGGCACGCCGAAACCCCGACCGAATGTAACAGGATACAGCGCCAGGGCTGCTAGCGGCGCCACCACCGTCGCGGGCCGCCAGCGCAGCGCTTACTCGCTAACCACCAGTATGGTTTCCAGAGTGGGGTCGCCGCAGTAGGCGACCCGGGTACCACCGGCCACCTCGGCGTGGAGCGCCCGCAGCACATCGGCCTGGATTCGCTCCCCCGGCGCGAGGGCGGGTATGCCCGGGGGGTAGGGCACGGCGGTCTCCGCCGCGATACGGCCGATGGCCTTTGCCGCGGGCACCCGTTCGTGGGCCGCGAAAAATGCATCGCGCGGCGACATCACGCTATCGGGTATCACGGTCCAGGCGGTGGCCGGCACGATCGGCCGCGCCGCGCCGCGGTGTTCCTCGATCGCACGGATGACCTCGGTGACCATCCTGTCGACGTTCGCAGCGGTATCGGCCAAGGTGATGACCGGGCAGAAGGTATCGCGGTCGGAAAACTCCAGGTGGATGCCCCGCTGCTCCAGCACATCGGCAACCACCTGCCCATCCGCGCCGGTACCGGGCAGGGTCAGCACTATCTTGGTCGGGTCGTGCATCAGCAGCGCGGGACAGCGCCGGGTGATTTCACTGCCGACCACGCCCAGCCCCGGGACCTCGCGCAAGCGCGCGCGGGCCTCGCCGGCGATGCGGATGGCGTTGCCCAGGAGTTCCTCGCCGCGGTCCTGCAGCAGGCCGCGGGCGCGATCGATGGAGGCGAAGATAGCACCGGAGGGGCTGGTGGTGTGCAGGCCCTCGAAGGCTGCCTCCAGCCGCTCCCGGTTGATGAACTCGCCCTGGGCCAGCACCATGGAAGACTGGGTGAAGCCGGTAATATGCTTGTGCACACTGGTCACCAGGATATCCGCGCCGGCCTGGATGGCGTGGGGAGGCAGCTCGGGATGGAAGCCCAGGTGCGCTCCCCAGGCGGCGTCAACCGTGAGCGGAACCCCGTATTCGTGCGCCACCTGCGCGATCGCGGCCACATCCGACACACCGCCCACGTAGCTGGGCTCCACCAGCATCACCGCCCGCGCATCGGGGTGATCGCGCAGGGCCTGCCGGATCCGCTGCGCCGGCATGCCCGCGGTCAGGCCCGTCTCGGCGTCGATATCCGGTCGCACCCACACCGGGATGAGGCCGGCCAGCACCAGGCCGAAGAACAGGGACTTGTGGAGGGTGCGCGCGACGATCACCTTGTCGCCCGGCCGGCCCACCGTCAGGGCGATGGCCTCGTTGCCGTGGGAAGAGCCCTGCACCGAGAAACCGCACCAGGGCGCTCCCCACAACTCCCCGGCGAGGCGTTCCGCGCCGGCCAGGCGCTTTTTGGAAACCCGGCGGTCCTCGACGCCGCCATAATGGGGCACGTCCAGGGCCAGCAGCGGGTCGCTCAGTTCGGGATTGCGTTTGTGGCCGGGGACCGTGAAGGGTGTGCCCGCGTTGGCGAGAAACCGTTGATAGGCATCGTATAGCGGGGTCTCGCTCAATTCGAGCCTTCCATGCTCCGCCGCGCCGTCCCGGCGTCTACCAGTACACCCGTGAAGCCGTAGTCCGCGGTGAGGACTGTTACCAGTTGGCTCGCCACGTTGGCAAACGCATCATCGTCGGAGAAATCCAGATACTCGATGGCCGTCGCCACCGCGGCGTCGGATTTGACCGCCTTGGCCCGCGCGCTGGCTGCGACCGTAATGGCCGCATCGCCCGGTGTGGCGTCGAGCGACTGCAGCAGCCGCTCAATATTGACGGCGGCGGCGCTATCGACGCTGCCCTCCGCCACCAGCTCCGACGGTGTTATCAACGCTTTTCCGGCTACGGCTCGCCCCAGGGCTATGTCGCCGATAGAAAACTCGACCGGTTGTCCCGCTTCGTACTCGAATGCGCCATCACTGCCGGTGACACCGCTGACCGACCCGGATACGTAGTCGATGCCCGCCACCGGGGTCTCGCCGAAAATTCCGCTGGCGACGACGATGACCTCGTCATCTTCCTTCCTGTCATCCGAGCCGCCCCCGGAGCTGAAGAAAATGGCGCACTGGCTGCCGGCCAGGAAGGGCACGGCGCAGAGCAAAAGCAGCAGGGAAACCCGGCGGTAAAATACTCCCGACATCATGGATTACAGCCCCGTACAAGTTTCGCCGCCAACCAGGGCGGCAGGGCAGGAGGCGAACTGATTCGCGCGAAAACCCTGCCAAAACAAACAATTCCGGCGCATTGTAGCCGGTTTCACGGGGCTTGGCAGTAGCGTCGCTGATATGCGGGCCAAGACAGCGGATTTCATGGCCTGCATTTCCGGCGGAAAAAAATAATGCCGGCGGTGGTTCAACCCTGATGCTCCGCAACTGTTGTCGGCGCGCCGGGCAGTGCCAGGCGCGCCACGCTGCAGATGCCGGCGCAGAGGGCGAGCGCGGCGGCGATCAGCGCCGGCGTGGCGTCACTGCCATAGCCCAGGTTTAACAGGCCCGCCAGCAGGGCAGCCCCCAGGGTCTGGGCCAGTAGTCGATTGGTGGAGATGAGACCACCTGCCGAGGCGGCCCGCGCCAGCGGCGCCGCTGACACCACTACCCGCGCGTTGGGTGAGAGAAACATGCCATAACCGACGCCACAGGTCGCCATACGCCAGGCAATGCTGCCGTAGGATGCCCCCTCCGGCAGAAAGGCGAGCAGCAGCATGCCCAGTGTGGCGATGGCCATGCCGATGCCGCCGAGCAGGCCCGGGTGGAAGCGGTCCGACATGATGCCGGCAATGGGGGCGACTATCATCATGCTCAGCGGCCAGGGCACGATTACAGCGCCGATTTCCCCGGGTGAGAAGCCGAAATCCTGCTGCAGCCTGAAGGGCACCGAAAGCATGAAGGACATGGCGCCAATGAAAGCCAGGAAAGCGCCGAGTATCGACAGGGCCACTATCGGCCGTCCGAGCAGATCCACCGGCAGTATCGGCGCGGGTTCGCGCAACTCCCTGCGAACGAAAATGACGGCAATCATCAAGCCCAGGAGAGCGACGGGTAGTGCAGTGGCGGTGGCCCGGCCCTGCGCCAGCGCCAGCAGCCCCGCGATGATCAGGCCGAAGCTGAGGGCGCACAACAGCGCTCCCGGCAGGTCATAGGTCTCCCGGCGCGCGGGGGACTCCGGCAGGAAAAACCGGCCGAGCGCGAGGGACAGCAGGCCCAGGGGAACGGTGGCGACAAAGACCCATTGCCAGCTCGCCGCGGCGACGATGAAGCCTCCCAGGATCGGCGCCAGGGCCGCGGCGCTGGCCACCACCACGCTGTTGATGCCGAGGCCTCGCCCCAGCTGGGCGGCCGGGTAGATGGAGCGGACCAGTGCGCTGGACACGCTCAGGGCGGCCGCTGCGCCCAGGGCCTGCAGGCCGCGCGCCGCCAGCAGCAGCGGCAGGCTGGGCGCAAAAAAACACAGCAGCGCCGCCAGGATAAATACACCCTGGCCATACAGGTAAAGCCGCTTCAAGCCGATCTGTGAGCCCAGTGCGGAAAATGGCAGCAGCGTCATGACCAGCACCAGCTGGTAAATGCTTATAATCAAAACGGCGGCTGCGGAATTTATCCCCAGGTCCGTGGCAATGGTGGGCAGGGCGACGTTGGGAATCGCCCCGTCGATGACGTTGAGG
>CAYTDW010000092.1:0-7985 GCA_964436585.1 uncultured Halioglobus sp.
GGGGCTGAGAGGCGGAGTGTCAGTGACCCGCCGGGATCAGGTTGAATCGGCTTCCAGGGCAGCGCGTATCCGGTGCTTCAGGACCTTGCCGGCATCGTTTTTCGGTAGTGCGTCCCAGATTGCGACCTGTTCGGGGATCTTGAATCTGGCGACGCCCCTGGCATCCAGGAATGTGCGCAGGCTCGCCACATCGGGCTGAGCCTGTGCCTGTGGGACAATGACGGCGCAGGCGCGCTCGCCGGTCCTGGGGTCGGGCAGACCCACAATCGCTATTTCGGCGATATCGGGGTGGCCGATCAGCAGGTCCTCCACCTCCTTGGGCGCAATATTTTCGCCATTTCGAATGATGATGTCCTTGATACGACCGGCAATAACAAGATAGTCACCGTCGATCCAGCGCCCGAGATCCCCCGTGCGGTAATAACCTTCGGCGTCGAACACGGTCGCTTCGTCCTCGGGATGGACATAGCCGACCAGCATTTGTGGCCCCCGTGCCAGGACCTCGCCGGTCCCGGCCGCCGCGCCGTCGGCATCGACAAGTTTGACAGTGGCGATCCCGACTTGCCCGTCGGTTTCCGCCGCATGGGTAACATCGCCCCGGTCCGTCACCCCGATGGTGGTCACCGGCACCTCGGTAGAACCGTAGACCCGGGTCACCGCCGCGCGCTCGAAATACTCCGCGGCCTCGCGAATCAGCGACGGTGGCACTGAAGCGCCGCCACACACGAACAATTTGAGATCCGGAAGCCGGGTCCCTGCGCGTTCCGCCGCGGCCAGGGTCTGCACCAGAAACGGGGTCGCGCCGGCGAAGTGGGTGCAGCGCTCCGCCACCAGGTGGCCGACCGCTGCATCGGCATCCCACTGTTCCATCAACACCACGCTGGTTCCCAGCAGCAGGGGACACTCGAAGGTATAGATGGAGCCGCCGATATGGCTGATGGGGGAGGCGACCAGGAACTTGTCACCCGGCGCTACCAGCCAGTGCGCGCCGATCTGGCGAATGAGCGCATGAATCGAATTATGACTGTGCATTACCCCCTTGGGGCTGCCAGTGGTGCCGGAGGTATACATGATCATGCGCACGGCGTCCGGGTCGGTGGCCGGTAGTTGGCAGGGTGCAACGTCCTCGAATAGCGCATCATAGCCACCGTGCGGGCCACAATTCCCGCGCACCACGACCACCTCCGGCGGCGCGTCCAGTTGCTGGACCACCCCTGAGAGCATGGCGGCAGTTTGATGTCCGCGAAATTGCTCGGGGATAAAAATCATCCGGCTCTCAACGTCTTTCAGCATAAAGCGCAGATCGTGCTCGCGCAGCGACGGCAGCACCGGGTGGGCTACCATGCCGGCCATAGTCGCCGCCAGGTAAATGACGGCGGCCTCGTGCCAGTTGGGCAGCATGAAGGAAATGACACTACCGGGCGGGTATTGCGCCACCATGCGCTGGGCCAGGGTGGATGCCTGTGCGTGCAGGCTTTGGGCGACAAGGCTGTGTTCTTTGTCAATGAGGATAACCCGCTGCGGCTCGTCCTCAGCCGCCCGCGCGAGGGCCCCGGCGAGCGTTTCGCGGACCCAGAGCCCGCGGGAATAGGCCTCCCGCGAACGATCCTCGTCCCACCGGACCGACCTGCCGGCGATGAGCCGGCGCCCGTCGACCATCCCCGGGGTCACAGCAATTCCCTCACCATAGTGTTTTCCCGCCCCCCGGTTGGCCCATGCCCGATAATAATCAACATAGATGATTATATATTACTTCACTTCGGTTTGCCGTGGCACTAAAATAAGCCGGCCTGGAAGGAAAGCGAAGGGGTACGGGAGCATGGAGGTAGCGATTATTACCGGTGCGGGCAGCGGCATCGGCCTGGCCACCGCGAAGCAGCTGCACGGCATGGGGATGGCCATCGTCGGTGTTGGCCGCGATCGGGGCAAACTCGCCACCCTCGAGCGCGAGATTGGCGATCCCGAGCGCCTGGCCACCTTATCCGTCGACCTGACTGCCGACGAGGCTCCCCAGGCGATCGTGAAACTGGCCCTGCAGCGCTTCGGCCGTATCGATTTCCTGATCAATAATGCCGGCGTCGGCAGCCCCAAGCCGCTCCATGAAACCGATGATAAAACCCTCGACCACTTCCTGGGGGTAATGCTGCGCGCCCCGTTCCGGCTGGCGCGGGATGTTATAGTGCACATGCAGCCTGGCTCGGCGGTTGTCAATGTGACCTCTACCTACGCCGTTATCGGTGGGCGTCGCGGCGGTGCCTATTCAGCGGCCAAGGGCGGGCTGACCGCCTTGACCCTGCACATGGCCTGTGAGTACGGCGCCCAGGGCATACGCTCGAACTGTGTCGCCCCCGGCGTAACCCTCACCGACATGGTCAAGGAGCGCCTGAACGATCCGGCCTTCCGCCGAATGAATGTTGAAATGACCCCGTCACCGCGCCTCGGCAGGGTGGAGGACATCGCCAGCACCATCGCGTTTCTGTGTTCGCCGGGCGCCGCCTACATCAACGGCCAGACCATCGTGGTGGATGGCGGCTGGACATCGACGAAATACCTGTCCCCGGAGGCGCTGAATGCCGAATGGGTCAAGACAACGGACGATAGATCGGGCGCCTTTTGACACTTGCGAGGAAGCGACATGCCGGAGAATCTTTTGCAGCTTGATGGTCGTGTCATCGTGGTAGCCGGTGCCGGCGGCGGTGGCCTGGGGACGACGGTGACGCGCATGGCTGCCCGCGCCGGGGCGACGGTGATCGGGGTCAGTCGTGGCAAGGAAAATCTCGACAGGCATCTCGGACCCCTGGTGGCTGAGGGACTCGCGGTAATCCCGGTTGCGGCCGACGTGGAGACCGACGAGGGCGTGGCCGCGGTCATGGACCGTGTGCGCGCGACCAGCGGCGACCTGCATGGTCTGGTCACCGTGGTCGGCGGCGGCCCGCCACAGACCTGGGGGCCCGCTACGAAGGTATCGAGGGCCGCCTGGGATGCGCTGTTCTCCACCAACCTGCACTCGATGTTTTTTATCAGCCAGGCCATCGCCGCCCAGTTGCAAGCGCAGGGGAGACCGGGATCACTGGTGGCGATATCCTCAATCACCGGTGTGGGTAATATGCCCTACAACGTCGGCTATGGCGCGGCCAAGGCGGCGGTACTCTCAGTGGTCAGGACCATGGCACTGGAGCTGGCTGCCTCGAATATTCGTGTCAATGCGGTGGCGCCCGGGGCGATGTCCAGCCCCGCCTCGATGCTGCCGCCCGACCCTGCGCTCGAACGCAGGGCTATTCCGCTGGGGCGCAAGGGCGACATGGAGGAGGTCGCCGGGACCGTGCTCTTTCTGTTATCTGACCTTGCGGGGTACATGACCGGCCAGTGCCTCACGGTCGATGGTGGCATCAGTCTCAAATGGTCGCACCTGGCCGAGGATAATACCCCCATGCTGATCACCAACCAGGACTTCCTCAGGGCGATGAAAGGCGAGTGAAGACCGCAGCCGGGCGCTACAGCAGCGCGTCCAACCCCGGCCTGGCCGAGGGCTGGACCCTGGAGCAACTCACGCCTTCCAGCCGCCTGTTCGGCGCCAACGGCCTGTGCACCGGCCCGGATGGCCGCATCTATGTGGCGCAGGTGTCGGGCAGCCAGATCAGCGCGGTGGATATCGACAGTGGGGTGGTGGAAGCCATCAGTCCCAAGGGTGGTGACATCGTTGCGCCCGACGACCTGGTGTTTGATTCCGACGGCAGACTCTACGTCACCGAGATTACCGAGGGGCGGGTCAGCGTGCGCGAACCCGATGGCAGGACCCGGGTGGTGTACGGCGATCTGCCCTGCGCCAATCCCATCGCCTTCCACCAGGGCAGACTCTATGCCGGCGAGTGTCGGGTTGGCGGGCGCATCATGGAGCTCGACCTCGATGGTGGTGCGCCGCGCATACTGTTGGAAAATGTGCCCATGCCCAACGCCATGGCGGTGGGACCGGACGGCATGCTCTATTTCCCGGTGATGGGCACCAACGAGATATGGCGGGTCGGACTGGACGGTGGCACACCGGAAGTCATCGCCCGGGACCTGGGTGTACCGGACGCGGTGAAATTCGATGGCAGCGGCTTTATCGTGTCGACCCAGGTGGCGAGTGGCCAGGTGCTGCGGATCGATCCCCGCACTGGTGAACGCACCGTGCTGGCGGACATCGCCCCCGGCCTGGACAACCTCAGCTTCGTCGGCGAGCGCCTGTTCGTCTCCAGTATCTCCGGACAGATCAATGAAATTACCGCACCGGGCGTGGTCCGGCCGCTGGTGCCGGACGGTTTCAACTGGCCGCTGGACCTGGCCATGGGTGACGACGGCGTGCTCTTCGTCGCCGACGGCCCCTATTGCTATACCCTGCGGCCGGGTGAGTCGCCGCGGGTCGCGGGTATGTTGTTTACCCCCGGTTGCCCGGGATATATCCGCGGCGCGGCCGCCGCCGGACCGGGCGAGTGGATCGTGACCACCGCCAATGGTGCGGTCGCGCGCTACCGGCCCGCGCAGGGGAAAAGCGAGCAACTGGCCAGCGGTTTCGACCAGCTCTACGGGGTGGCAATCGCACCCGGTGGAGGCGTGATAGTTGCCGAGCTCGGTGCGGGGCGTGTGCTGGGCGTCAACTCCGGCAGGTTGGAGGTGCTGGCCAGCGGCCTGCGGCAACCGCTGGGCGTGGCAATCGACGCGAACGGTAACTGCCTCGCTTCAGAATGCGGAGCGGGCCGGGTAGTCAGGCTGGTCCGCGGCGTTGTCGAGACAGTGCTGGACGGCTTGCAATCACCGCAGGGCATTCTGGTGCGTGGTAACCGGCTCTATGTGGTCGACGCGCTCGCCAGGGAACTGGTCGAATACAATATGACGAGCCGGCTGCGCCGGGTTATCGCAACCGATCTGCCGGTCGGCGCGCCCGCGGGAGTCATCCCGAAGGCCCTGGGTGCGATCGGGGAAATGTCCGGGCCCATGGGGCCGTTCTGCGGAATTACCTCCGGCCCCGACGGCACGCTTTATCTATCAGCCGATGCAGACGGCAGTATCCTGGCGCTGCGACCCGCACCCGCCAGGGGCTGAGCAGAATTCACTTCACCTTGGAATAGTTTATGAATGCCATGATTCTCGATGTTTCGGATCTCGATCAACATATGGGCAAGCCGATCGCGCCCGCGCGCATGAAGGAGCCCCTGCACAACAATGATTTCAGGCGCTGGGTCCAGGCGATGCACTACCCCAACCTGCTGCACTACGACCACGACTTCGCCGCTGAAGGTCGCTACGGGCGCCTGGTCGCGCCGCAGTCTTTTGCCGTTGCCACCGATGATGGCCACGGCGCCGGGCCCGCCTGTGTCGGCTGTATTCCCGAGTCGCACCTGATCTTCGGGGGTGACGAATGGTGGTTCCATGGCCCGAAGATCTTCGGTGGCGACGAGATCGTCAACGAAAAGATTCCCTATGACTACATCGTCAAGGAAACAAAGTTTGCCGGGCCGACCTGCTTCCAGCGCGGTGACAACAATTATTACAACCAGCATGGCGACTATATCGCCAGGCAACGCTCGACATCCATTCGCTATAGCCCGAGTCTCGCGGTGCAGATGGGATCGATGGATGCCGCTGAAGACCCCGAATGGAGTGAGAAGGAACTGGAAGCACTGGAAGCCAAAAAATACGAATTCATCAGGATGATGCACGACCTGGGTCACCGCAAGCGCTACTGGGACGACATCAATGTGGGCGACGCATTGCCGGTACGGGTGATCGGGCCGCACAGCATCGCCAGCTTCGCGACCGAGTGGCGCGCCTACCTGTTCACTATCTGGGGTGGCACCCATCGACCGGGATTGAATATGGAGGCGGTTGGCTTCACCAAGGACATGGCCGGGCATGAAAACGATCCTGTTATGGAACGGGATAATCCCGAGCTGACGGACGGGGCCTACATCGGTCCGTCGCGCGGCCACCTCTTCCCGCGCTGGGCTCGGCGCGTCGGCATGCCACGCGGCTATGGTTACGGCGCTTCCATGGGCGCCTGGATTCTCGATTATCTCGCCGGCTGGGCGGGGGAATGGGGCCAGGTGGTGCACTGCGACTCCTCCTATCGAGCTCCGGCCTTTACCGGCGAGGCTACCTATATGACTGCCTCGGTCATCGGCAAGCCCGTTGATGCAGAGGGCCGCAAGCTGGTGCAGGTGGACTGTAAAATGACCAGCCACCTCGGCGCCGTAATGGCCACCGCCAAAGCGGAAATCGAATTGCCGGCGAAGTAGACCGGATGGGAGCAAAGCGTATGTCAGAACTCAGATTCGATGACCGTGTCGCTGTTATTACCGGTGCCGGCCGGGGGCTCGGCCGAGCCTATGCCCTGCTGCTTGCCGCCCGGGGGGCCAGGGTTGTGGTCAACGATCTTGGCGTCACAATGAAAGGTGACAATGTCGATGCCGGACCGGCGCAGGAAGTGGTCGGGGAAATCAGGGCCGCCGGCGGTGACGCCATCGCCTGCACCGAGTCGGTGGCGACACCTGAGGGGGGGCGGGCAATCATCGATGCGGCCCTGGACAATTACGGGCGGATCGACATTCTCATCCACAATGCCGGTACCGTGCGCGGCGCGCCCCTGAAGGAGATGACGCAGGAAGACTTCGACACGGTCCTCGATGTGCACTTGCGCGGGGCGTTTCACGTCGTCCGGCCCGCCTTCCCCATCATGTGTGCGGCGGGCTACGGTCGGATCATCCTGACCACGTCGATTGGCGGCCTGTACGGAAGTTATAACCAGGCGAACTACAGTGCCGCCAAGGGGGGGCTGATCGGCCTGTCGCACGTCGTCGCCCTCGAGGGCGCTGCAGAAGGGGTCAAGTGCAACGCCATCGTACCGGCCGCCGTGACGAGAATGGCGGAAGGGCGTGACACCAGCATCTATCCCCCGATGTCGCCGGAACTGGTGGCTCCCGCGGTCGGTTGGCTCGCCCATGAATCCTGTTCGATTACCGGGGAAATGCTGACCTCCATCGCGGGGCGCGTGGCAAAGGCCTACGTGGTGGAAACCCGGGGCGTTTACCAGCCGTCTTGGACGATAGAGGAGGTGGCGCAGCAGATGGAAGCGATCTCCGACAGGGCAGATCCCCTGATCCTGTCACCTGTTCCCAATGGTCACGCCGAGCATATCAACTACAGCTTCGACATGGCCAGGAAGGGCGGTGCCTGAGCCGTATATCTTGCTACCCTGAATGTGCGGGGGCATCAGTCCCCGCGCAGTTTCGATTTACTGGGTGCCCTCGGCGTACCAGGTCCTGAATTCGGCATACTTCGGCATCTCCTCCGAATTCGCCTTCGGGTCGATCACCACATGGACCACGCCCACCTTGCCGCTGGCATAGGCGCGCTCGATGGCCGGGCGGATATCTTCGGCCCTGGTGACGTATTCGCCGTGGCAGCCGAAACCCTCGCCGATCTTGTCGAAGCGAACCTCCTTGCTCCAGTGGGTACCGGTCTCGGCCGTGCCCTGGCCGAAGGTGCGCTTGTAGACGCCCACTTCGAGCCCCCACTGGTTGTCCACCCCGACCACGCAGACCAGTGGCAGCTTGCAGCGTGCCGCGACTTCCAGTTCGGCGATGTGGAACATGAAGGAGGAGTCACTGGTGAGCAGCATGCCCGGGCGCTGTTTGCCGGTGGCAGCCCGATCGGCCAGCATCGCGCCGGTTGCGTAGGGCAGGCCGGTGCCGATATGGCCGAAGTTCTGGTTCCAGATCACATCGCGCGGCTTGCACTGCGAATAGGTCCACTGGAAGATCACCGTGGCGCCGCCATCGCGGATCATGATGCCATCCTCGGGGAAAGCCCGGGTTGCCTCGACCACGAAGCGGGAGGTGTGGATCGGTACCTCCCCGCTGCCGTCGCTCCGGGTGAGCGATTCCTCGGCAAGTTCGACAAGCTCGGCGGCACCATCTTTCATGAATTTGGCGAGACCGGGCGCAGGC
>CAYTDW010000093.1:0-7929 GCA_964436585.1 uncultured Halioglobus sp.
AGTGATCTTCGATCTTCTCAATGAACTCCATGACCTCGAGGGAACTCAGGCCGATATCGGCGACCATCCGGGTCGATTCCGTCAGTTCAATATTTTTTTTGTTTTGTGTCGCCAGTGCGCTGTACAGGAACTCAAGGCACTCTCGGTATTCGGTCATTTTGTCCGCGCCCTTGCGCGACCGGGGCTAAGTCGCTAGATTTCGAAGGCTGGAACTATACCCACGGAATATTGGTAATGCCAGTGATTTGGTTGATCGACGCCTACCGGGCGGGAGAGCAGAGCCAGGTACGCGCGTTGGTGGACGCCCTTGGCTGGCCCTGCGAAACCAAGCAACTGGACTATCGCAAGCATGCCGTGCTGCAGCACGTGCTGGGGCGCGCCAGCCTGGGCGGTATCACCAACCAATCGCGGGGAATGCTGGAGCCGCCCTGGCCGGACCTGGTCATATCCAGCGGGGTTCGCAACGAGCCGGTGTGTCGCTGGATTCGCGCGCGCTCCGGCGGCCGCACCCGCTATGTGCATGTGGGCCGGCCCTGGGGGCCCCTGGGCGCCTTTGACCTGGTGATCACCACACCGCAGTACCGCGTGCCCCGTCGCAGCAATGTCCTCAACAACATACTGACCCTGCACAGCGTAACCCCGCAACTGCTGGAGACTGCGCGCCAGCAGTGGGCTCCCGCCTTCGCCCACCTGCCCCGGCCCAGGATAGCGGTGATAGCGGGCGGTGATAGCGGACCCTTCACCCTGGGGCCAAGGGCGGCGTCGCGGTTGGCGCTGCAGGCCTCCACCCTCGCGCGCCAGGGCGGGGGCTCGCTGCTGGTGTCCACCAGTTCGCGCACCAGCGCTGCGGCGATTGACGCGCTGCAGGCCGGTCTGGATGTGCCGAATTACTTCTACCGCTGGCAAGCCGCCGACCCGGCCAATCCCTACTTCGGCATGCTGGCGGTCGCGGACCGGCTGGTGGTTACCGGTGACAGTATTGCGATGCTATCGGAAGCCTGCGCCACGGGGCGCCCGGTGCAGATCTTCGACCTGGGGGGTATGCGCGGCGAGAGCGATGTCGATGTCGACTTCCGCCTCGGCGCGACGCTGTATGCGGCATTGATGCGCTGGCTCTGGCGCCCGCTCAGCCGCGATATCACCCTGGTGCACCAGCAGTTGCGCGCGACCAGTCGCGCGTTCTGGCTGGACGAGGAGTCCGGTGCTTCGGTAGTTCCGGCGGAGTCGGATATGCAGCGGGCCGTGGCGGCGGTGCGGGGTTTATTTGGCCAGCCCTGAGCGGCCCGCCGCGTCGAGCAGGCGAGCGCTGCCACCCTCCAGCTCGTAGACATCGTCCGCCGCCTGCACCAGCGCCCGGTTGTGGGAGATTGCCAGGATGGTCAGGCGGCCCTTGAGCCCCTCCATGGTCTGCCGTATCACCTCTTCGCTTTCCGGGTCCAGCGCGCTGGTGGCCTCATCGAGAATCAGCAACCTCGGTTGGTTGATCAGCGCCCGGGCGATCACGATGCGCTGGCGCTGGCCGCCGGACAACTTGCCGCCGCGCTCGCCCACCACTGTGTCCAGGCCCTGCGGCTGCTGCACCACGAAGTTCCATGCGCCGGCGGCACGCAGGGCCGCCTCGGCATCGGCGCGCGTCAGTTGCGGGTCGCCCAGGGTCACGTTGTGGAGGATGGTGTCGTGCAGCAGCAGGGTGTCCTGGGGCACATAGCCGATCATGCCGCGCCATTGCTTGATATCTATCGCGGGCAGCGGCACCCCGTCCAGCAGCACCGCGCCCTGTTGCGGTTGCAGCAGCGCTATCGCCAGGTCGATGATGGTGGTCTTGCCGGACCCGGACGGGCCCACCAGCGTGGTCATTGATCCCGCCCGGATATCCAGGCTCAAGCCGGCGAAAACCGGGTGCTGCGGGTCGTAGCGGAAAACCACATCCCTGAACTGCAAGCCCTGCTCGAAGCGAGGCGTGGCGCCGCCGCCGAGCTGCTCCCGGGCCTCTTCGGCAGCGTCGATAGATGCCAGCATCGCCCAGTAGGCGCTTTCGCCCTGGGCCAGTTTCTGGTGCTGCTTCTGGACCTTGCCGAAAAACGAAAACGCCCGCCCCAGGGCCACCGCCAGCACCGCCACCGTTGCCAGGTCCATGGCAAATTGCTCGATCGCCACCCAGACGCCGAGGCAGATGAAGGCGGTGAACATCAGCTCCTGGGCGGAGTCGAGGACGGCGCCGTACATCACCTGGCGGCGCAGCGCCCGGTTTAACTGATTGGTATCGTGGGCCAGGACCTGGTCCGCCAGATGCTCCCGGGACATCGCCTTGAGCGGTTTGACCGACTGCAGTGTATCCGTCAGGTTGGACATGAGGGAGGTCATCAGCCGGGTCTGGCGCTTGCCCGCGCGCCGCGTGAGCCGGACCAGGAAGTGAGACAGGCCGATCACCACCGCCCCGGCCACGATCGCCGCCAGCGAGGCCTTCCAGGAGAGGGCGAAGGCCACCGCGGCGTACACCAGTGCCTGAATCAGGAAGGTGATGGCCGTGGCGCCGTTGACGAAGGCCGTGGAGGCGCGCTGGGCCTCGGTGGCCAGGGCGTTGGTCAACTTGCCCACCGGCTGGTGCAGGAAGTACTCCCACTTGCTGCGCAGCACGGCCCGCAACATCTGCAGGCGCAGGTCGGTGCCGACCTGGGCTGCGGTGTAGCCGACCTGGCGTTGCGCCACCAGCAGGAACGCACTTTTCAGGGCGACGCCGCCCACCATGATGCACAGCATATTGCCCAGGGTGGGGCCAATGCCGAGGAACGCCAGTGCGTCGAGAACCGCCTGCTCGAAATCGTTGTCGCTGGCGGAGGCGGCCCCGGGGATTGCCGCCATTGCGTCTGAGCCCAGGGCGATATTGAGCATGGGCAGCAGTGCTGACAGGCCGACGCCTTCGGCAATACCCGACAACAGCAGGGCCAGCAGCATGAGCACGGTCTGCGAGGGGTAGGCGCGGAAAAAGTTCAGCATCAGGCCCATGGCGACTTGGCTCCGGATGGGTTGATCGGGACCGGCGAGCTGCGGCCGGATTTGCGGGCGGTGTGCATGCCGGGGTTACCAGTGCATGCGGCGCAGCATGATCGCGGCGCACAGCAGGATGACAAGCGTGGGTGCCAGGGCTACCAGTGGAATGTTGAGCCCCAGCAACTGTCCCAGCGCGAACACGATCTGGGTGCCCAGGTAGAACAGTATGCCCACCAGTGCCCCGATGGCGATATTGATGCCAAAACTGCGGTCCCGCTTCGCCCCGAGGCCTGCGCTTATGGGTGTGGCCAGCAGGACCATCGCGGCGACGGTCAGCGGCATCAGCAGCTTCTGCCAGAAGGTGTTCAGGTACTTTTCATGGGGCTGGCCGCTGTCGGCGAGGTACTGGCTGTAACTGCGAAGCACGGAAAGCCGCATATTGTTGCTGTCGCTTTCCACCAGGGACAGGGTCGGCAACTCCTCCGGGGACCACAGGTTGTCGATCTCGAGGGTAGGGTGGTGGCGGGTCAGCAGTTGCCTGTCCACCAACCGCTTTTCTCGTACATTCTGGAACAACCAGGTGCGGTTGTTACTGACCACGGCGGTTTCGGCGCGCAGGGCGCGGGTGAGCCAACCCCCGGCGTCGAACTCGAACAGGTCGATGTCCCCGGGTATGCCCCCCTTGTGCATCTTGTCGAGATGGATGTAGCGGTTGCCGCTTTTTGCCCATACGCCGCCGTCCGGAATTCTCACCGCGTTGCGAAAGCGCAGGGCATGCCGCTGCTCCTCGGCGGATTGCATCATGGGAGGTGTCACGTACTCCATGCACAGCCACAGCAGCGCCATCAGCAGGGCGGTGGGTATTGCGATGGCACCCAGCAGCCTGGCCCGGGAGAAGCCGGTGCAGCTTATGACGGTAAGCTCGTTGAAGCGATCGAGACTTGCCAGGGCCACGATACTGCCCAGCAGGGCGATGACCGGCGCCAGGCTCACCAGCTGCTGGGGCAGGGTAAACAGGGTATAGCGAGCCACTGCCAGCGCGTTGTAGTCGAACCGTGTGCGCTCCAGCTCCTGGATAAAGCCGATCAGGCCGAACACGGCGCCCAGCACCAGCAGCACCAGCAGCCAGCCTTTCACCAGGTTGGTGCCTATGTAGCGCTCCAGTATCACCGCCACTGCATCCAGGGTTGCCTGACCAGCACCACCAACAGGATGGCCTGCAGCAGGTAAGCTCCCCAGAGGCCCGGAAGCTCCTCGAGCCGGCTCTGCTCGATGCCGGTGCGGACCAGGCTGGTCATGGCAAAAACGCCGATATAAATGCCGACGGCGATCAGCACGTTGCGCATGCGGGACTCCCGCGGAGCCGAGCGCGCCAGGGGTACGGCCATGAGCGCGAGTAGCACGGTCGCCAATGGTGTGGTGATCCGCCACTGGAACTCGGCGATATCCTTGGGCTCGCCTGACCGGGCCAGGTTGAGCGTGGTCTCGGCCTTGCGCCGGTACTGCTCCTGCGCCTCCTGGTTGTCCAGCCTCACGATGAGGTTGCCGAATTTCAAGGTGACGTCCTGGGTGTTCTGCAGATCCAGCAGGTAGTTGTAGCCTTCGAAGAATTCCGCCTGCATGGGCTGGCCCGGGTTGAGCACCGGCAACTCGGCTGCCTGCGCGACGATGATTTCCGAGCGCTGTGCTTTTTCATAGGTCTTCTGCAGGAATACGCCCTTGTGCCGGCCGCGTTCGAGGTCGAGGTCGCTGGCGATAAAAATGTAATCGCTGCCGCTCATGTTGACGAACTCGCCGGTGGCCATTTTCTTCAGGTCGAACTGGGCTGCTGCCCGGGACTCGAGCGCATAGCTGGTGCGAAAGGCCCAGGGGCGGCCGAGTATTGAGATCACGCCGGTGATCAGCGCGATTACCAGGGCCAGCTTGAGCACCGACTCGAGGATCCTGGCGCGGCTGACGCCGGCAGCGTACAGCGCGCTCATTTCCGAATCGCGGTAGAGGCGACCGATGGCGGCCAGTACCGAAAAGAAGAATGCCGACGGCAGCAGTATTTCCAGCGTGACCAGCGTGTTCAGCCCCACCAGCTGGAACGCCGTGAGCATTTCGAGCTGGCCGGCGGCGGCGGCGGACAGTTGCCTGGCGGCGGAGAAACCGACGAAGACCAGGACCAGCAGGCCGAGCCCGAGCACAAAGGGGCGCAGGATTTCCAGGCTGATGTGGCGGTCGATAATCAACGGGTTTTTGGTCCTTTAGCAGGTGGCGGCCATTGTACCCCAAGCGGCGGCCAGCTGGTCATTCTCATTGGCTTGGCCCATAATTGCACGCTTTGCGCAAGGCGGGTACCCGCACATGTTCAGTCTCAGTGACGGCGTCAAAAAGGCGCTGATTCTCATACCGACGCAGCCCCTGCCTGCCAGCACCCGGGTGGCCCTGCGCCGCAAGTACCTGGCGGAGCTGGAGCTGGCCAAGGCGCACGCCGCCAGCTTCCTTATCATCGGCCATCCCAAGAGCGGGAATACCTGGCTCAAGGTCATGATTTCGCGGCTCTACCAGCTGCGCTACAACCTGCCCGAGTCGAAGCTGATCAATACCGATGAGTTCGCCCGCAAGATTCCCGCGATACCCCGCCTCGCGGCCACCAACGGCTACTACAGCTACGAGGGTGAGGTGGGCAAGTTGCTGGCGGCAGGGGCGCCGGACAATCCGCTGCGGCACAAGCCGGTCCTGTTCCTGGCACGCAATCCGATCGATATCGCGGTGTCCTGGTATCACCAGTTCACCAAGCGCCAATCCCGCGCCAAGCAGGAATTGATCAATCATTTCATCGCCCATCCCATCGATCGGCACAACATCGACATGTGGAATTTCGTGCGCCATTCGGACATCGGGCTGCCCTGCCTGATCGAGTACCAGAACACCTGGGCACGCAATGTCGAGGCCCTGGAAAAAGGCCTGCTGGTCAAGTACGAGGAGCTGCGCGCGGCGCCCGTGCCGACCCTGCAGAAAATCATCCAGCTGATGGGCGAGGACTTCAGCGAGCAGGAGATCCGCGCGGCCGTGGAGTGGGGCTCTTTCGACAACCTGCAGAAACTGGAAACCAGCGGCACCTTCAGCCAGGGGGGCATGAAGCTGGTGAACCCCGAGGACCCCAGTACCTTCAAGGTGCGGCGCGGCAAGGTCGGGGGCTACCGCGACGACTTCCCGCCGCAGCAGGTGGCGGAGCTGGAAGCTCTGGTGCGCGCCAGGATCCTGCCGCAACTGGGCTACTGCCAGGACGGCGCGGGGTCCTGAGGTGCCGCCCCGCACCTGGGTGCTCCTGAGCGACAAGCAGGGCGACAATGGGCAGGTGGAAACCATTGTCGCGGCGTTGCCCTGGCCGGTGGAGCGCAAGTATGTGCACATGTTGCCCCAGTGGGTGCTGGGCAAACCGCGCTACCGGCCGTCCCTTGACCACATCGACCCGGCAAAATCAGACCCTATCGAAGGACCCTGGCCCGACCTGATCCTCACGGTGGGCCGGCGCCCGTCGATGGTGGCCCTGTGGATCCGCCGGCAGTCGGGTAACAGGACCAGGATCGTGCTGGTGGGCAAGCCCTCCGGCCATATGCTGGATTTTTCCCTGGTAATCGCCAGCGCCGAAAACCAGATGCCCCCCATGGATAATTTCCTGCCGACCACCCTCCCCCTGATGCGGATCAGCGCGGCGGATGTGGCGGCCGAAGCCGAGGCCTGGCGGGCGCGATTCGCCGGGCTCGACCGGCCGCTGATTGCCCTGTTGATCGGCGGTGAGACCAACCCCTTCATCATGAACCGCAAGGTGGCGCAGGACCTGGTGGCGACCGCCCGCTGGGTGGTGGACGAACTGGGCGGCACGCCCTATGTGACGACCAGCCGGCGCACCACGGCCGAGGTGATCGAGGTGCTGCGGGAAGGTCTGCCGCCCCAGGCGGTCTTTTTCCAGTGGCAGGCGGGCGCCGCCGACAATCCCTACCGGGCCCTGCTGGGCAGCGCCGACGGCTTTATTGTCACCGGTGATAGCGTGTCGATGATGGTGGAGGTGATCTACCTGCGCAAACCCCTGGCGATTTTCCCGCTGCCGGTGGGAGCGCTGGGCGCCATCGACCAGCTGCGCCGCTCCCTGGCGCACTGGCTGTTCAACCCGCGTCGGGATTCTCGCGGCGACCGCCTGCGTCACCGCCTGGCGCGCGGGGTCTATTACGTCGACGTGTTCAAGATTCTGTGCGCCACCCGGGATTTTCGTGCCTTTCACCGGATGCTGGTCAGGCAGGGTCTCGCGGTCTGGGCGGGCCAGCCATTGCGGGCGCCGCAAGGGGCAGGGCTGCCGGATGATGTGGGCAACGTGGTCAGGCGGATTGAGGCGCTATTCCCGGACTGAAAAAGCCCTGCGCGTCAGCGCATCCGCAGGACGTTCTTCATGAAGTGAGTGCCGATGCGGCTGATGCGCTGGGCGGCCACCGCCAGCGGGCTCTCATCGAGGTAGTTCAGCTGCACCATGCGGCGCTCCCCGACAAAGCGCGTGTGCCCGTGCCAGGAGTGGTCGGTGCGACGAAACGCCAGCAGCGTTCCCCCCAGCGGGGGCACCTCGGCGGTGTAATCCTCGATATCGTCCTTCGAGCGCAGCATGCGCAGTTGCCCTTCCGGGTGGTCCCAGCGCTCGTTGAAATACACCAGCACGGTGATCACCTTGCTCTTGTGATCGGTGTGAATATTACCGTCGGTCCGCTCGCAGAATTTGCGCACCGACACGGTGGTGGGCAGGGACGCCAGCTCCATGTCGAAGCGTTCACCCAGCAGCCCTGCAAAAGCCGGGCCGCGCAGCTCTTCCATCAGGGCGCCGAAGGCGGGCCCGTACTGCAGCTTGTCCAGCTCATGATTGGCGGCGGTTTCGATGGCCGGATAGTCGGCATTGACCCGGGC
>CAYTDW010000094.1:0-7875 GCA_964436585.1 uncultured Halioglobus sp.
GGAGCGCCTGATGCAGAAGCAGCCGGTGGTGGCCGAGCGCCTGGCGGCGATGAACACCCAGTACATGATCTGGCTGGATGGCTCAACGGTGCGCGGCGACTCGAGCGGCTCGCTCACCTGCGCCGTCGGCCCGGGGGGCGGCGGCTGCTTCGGCTTCGGCACCTGGAGCAGCGACGCCAAGTACGAGGCCACTATCTGGGATTTCAGCGAGAACGCGGAAGTGGGTCGCATCAGCACCACCGCCACCGGCCAGTCCTATATGCCGGCGGTGATCATACCCATTCCCATCATCGCGCCGGTACAGGGCACGGCCTGTGACGGTATCGGCGAACAGCTGTTGCAGTACCTGTCCAGCAAGGGCTAACAAGCCGCAACCGAGGTAGCCATGTTTCGACCCAGTTCACTCCTTGCCATCACCCTCGCCGCCCTCGCCCTGGCCGGCGGTTGCGCCGATACGCCCACCAGCGGCAAGAGCAACAGCAACGTCACCGTCAACGGCAGGGACATGTCCGTCGGCGAGGAGATGCACCAGAAACTGCTGGAACAGGGCGCCAGTTACGACGACCCGCAACTGCTGGCCTATATCGACAGCGTCGGCCAGCGCCTGGTCAGGGCCAGTGACGCGCCTAACGACACGTTCACTTTTACCGTGATCGACAGCCCCGACCTCAACGCCTTCGCCACGCCCGGCGGGTTTATCTACATCAACCGGGGCCTGCTGGCCTACCTGGACAGCGAGGCGGAACTGGCGGGGGTACTGGCCCATGAAATCGGCCACGTTACCGCGAACCACTCCGCCCGCCAGCAAACCGCCAACATCGCCAACAAGGTGGTGGCGACCACCGCCTATATCCTCACCGGCAGCGGCGAACTGGCGGACGCCTCCAATATGTATGGCACGGAACTGGTGCGCGGCTACGGCCGGGAGCACGAACTGGAAGCCGATGGCCTGGGTGCCAAATTCATGTACAACGCGGGCTATGACCCGGAAGCGCTGCTGGAAGTGATCGGCGTGCTCAAGGAACACGAGCAGTACCAACGGGTGCAGGCCAAGGCCACCGGCAAACCGGCCGGCACGTACCACGGGCTGTACGCCACCCACCCGCGCAATGACCAGCGGCTGCAGACAGTGATAACAACCGCCGGGGACCTGGGCAGCAAAACCCCGGCGGACGACCCGGAGGTGCCAGGGGAATTCCGCCGCCACCTCGAGGGCCTGGTCTGGGGCCAGAGCGTGCAGGGGCAGCGGGATGAAAACCGCTTCTACCACAACAAGCTGGGCTTCACGTTCGAGCAACCGCCGGGCTGGGAGGTCACCCCCGGGGCGAAGGCGATCGTCGCCCGCTCCCCGGACGGCGCCGCCAGCCTGACCCTGACCATCCGGCGCCGGGACCAGGCGAGCTCGCCCGAACAGGTGCTGCGCAGCATCGCGCCGGGCGCGCTGACCGAGGGCGCCGCCCTGGACCAGGCGGAATTGAGCGGTTTTACGGCAGTAGCCACCGGCGGCCCCAGCCGCCTGGCGCTGATCGATTACGGCGGCCTCAGCTACCTGTTCGATGGCAGGGCGGATAATTTCGCCGCCGCCGACCCGCAGCTGCTGGCCGCCATCCAGAGCTTCCGGCCCATCTATCCCAAGGAGCGCCAGGCTGGACAAGGCCATGTCATCCACTACATCCAGGTCCCCCGGGGGGCCACCATGGCCAGCCTCGCGGCCGGTACCGGCATCCACGACGCGGAAGCCCAGCTGCGCCTGCTCAACGGCCTGTATCCCCGCGGTGAGCCCCGCACCGGCGACTGGATCAAGATGGTCAAGTAGAACCCGGCTACCTGGGGAAAAGGGGTCAGAACGAATTACTGCTGTTTCCGGGTGCGAGCACGGGCGAGGCGACGAAACAGCCAGCTGCGAGACGGCTCGATGCCTGTGCGGACGAATTCGAGGGGGCTGGGGTCCATCAGGAAACGCCGCTGGCAGCTTTCAACGCCGCTGGCGCCTGCGAACAGAATGCGGTCGCCGGTTTGCAGGGCGGTATCGAGCTCAGGGATAAAGTCGCGCCGCTGGCCGCGCTGCAGTAGCAGCGGTACGGCGCGCAGGGCATTGGGCGGATCGGTCGGGTCGATGAGCAGTTCGCGCAGCAGCAGGGGGGTGTCGCCTGGCGACTGCAGCACCTGGCGTAAACCCGGATGGCTGGGGAGGCAGTCGAATACCCAGACGTAGGGAACGCGCTCGTCGAGTTCGAGGAGCAGGCGCATGATGATCTGCTCGGCCAGTTCATTGCCGCGCTGTCGCACCTGCAGGAGAAAGCTGTTGAGCAGCGGTGAGATCAGAAGCTGCAGGCTTTCGCGCAGCATGACATCCGACTTGACGAAAGCCAGGTCGGCGCGCGAGGCCTCGATCAGGCTGCGAGCGGCGTACTGATTCTGTCGAATCAGCACCCTCAATTCAGGCTTGATGCGCCGCGCGCGCGACACCAGGGCGAGGTTGACCGCATCACTCTCGGTCCCGGCGATCAAGCCGACGGCGCGATCGACACCGGCGGTACGAAGACTGTCCTCTGAATTATCGCTGCGCTGCAGGTGGGGTTCATCCATCAGGCGCAAATCGGCGTCCATGGCAGTCCAGGTCGATCCTGCGGCCTCCAGCGCCCGTGCCATCGCATGCCCAAAGCGGCCGAAGCCGCAGATAACCCAGTGACCCGGGGGCATGGCAATGGGGCGCGGGCAGCTGCTTTCAGGTGGGCTGGTGAGCCACTCCTCGACCCACAGTACAGCGGGTGAGGTGATGCTGAGCGAAAGATTGTTGGCAAACGTGGCAAACGGGTCAATGACGTGCACGTTGCCGAAGCCGTCGAGGTTCGCCAGCGCGATCGAGTCGTGCACGCGGGCGATAACTTCGAGTGCCGGTTGCACCACCGCGGCACCGATGGCGATGGCCTGTGCGACCTCGTCATCATCCACCAGTACGACCAGGGCGCGACAGTGCCGGTGGGCTATGCCCGCTTGCTGCTGGATGTCGGGTAAGCGGGCGTCGGCGGCGAGCACCAACGGCGTATGGCGGAATTCCTCGACATCGATGGCATCGGCGCGCTCGCCGCGTTCTTCTATGATCACGGTGCGAAAATCCAACTCGTCGAAGGCGTGCGCCAGTGCGCGCCCGCTCTGGCCGTAACCGGCAATGACGATGAAGGGCTCCTCAAGCCGTCGCACGCGGGTAGTGAAACGGCTGCGCGCCAGTGCGGCGCGGAAGGCCTTGTCCTGCACGAGGCTGATGATGCTACCGAGCGCGTAGGCCCAGCATGTTACGGACAGGTAAATGCTGAAAATCGTCCAGGCGCGCTGGGCATCGGTAAAGGGGTAGGGGAGTTCACCAAAGCCAATGGTGGTGGCGGTGTAGCTGATGACGTAGAAAGCGTGGAAGATCCCCAGAAAATGCGGCTCACCATCGGGCCCGATACCGGGCATGAGGGTCAGGCCAAATACCGAGATGGCGTAGGCCAGTATCAGTGCAATCAGCGGTGCGCGAAGGCGCCGCAGGGCCAGCAGGGAGACATCACCCATCTACACGCTCACCTGGTCTGCCGCAGGGTCTCGCCGATGAGCAGAATGACAGAGACGATGTTGGCAACGAGTGCACCGCCGGTCAGCGACACGATCAAGGACATGGTCTCGCCGGTCATGGGCTGTTGTTGTATGTAGACATGCCCGGTCCAGATCAGGCTGGCGGCAATCAGCTGGAACATGGCCACAAGGCTGGTGGCCAGGTGGGTCGCGCCTATGTGGGTGCGATCGCCGAACTTGAGTATCGTGGCGATGAGGTTCACCACCACGGTGGCGAAGAGCTCGCCGGGGTGATGCAGCTCCGGCCGGTCAATATCGCCAATGAAAAATCCGAAATTGAGCGTGCAGGCGAAGATGATGAAGAAGCCGAATATGACTTTTTCGAGATTCATTACGGGTACCCCTGGAGGACAAGTCAGGCAGAAAAGAGCATCGTCGTTCCAACGCGAATTGGCAAGGAAAAAGGGGGGGCACTCCAGAATCTCATCCCGCGGTGGGCCCAGCACCGGCGACTGGATCAAGATGATCAGGTAGAACCCGGCTTCCCGGGGGCCTCCCCGGTCCACCCGAAAACGTACAGACTGCGGCAGGGACTGCGGTGGCGGCAAATCCGGAAAGCGAACTTTCGAATGGCTCTGGTGGGGGTTTGGAAAATGTCTCTTTACGACGCATTGCTGCCGTTGGGTAGCTGGGCTATGCTCGGGACCGACCGACCGCTGATTACTCAAACAGGACACTCATGGATTGCAAAATTCGAAGCGAAATTGGCTAGACCCCGGAGGTCTCAGCAACATACAAAAGCTTGTTCTGGCACTGCCAGTTGTGGTGCTAACCATTGCAGTTCTGAATATTATTGCCTTACCTATTGAATTGCGATTCGAACAATCACAGTACAACTACCTTTTTGTTAAGCTTCTCTGCGTAGCAATACCGTCTTCGATATTGTTTTCCTCGCTATTTTTTATACGTAATGTACGATTTATCGGCGGTGTCTTTATTTCATTAGTTCTAGCGGCGCTCTGCTTTTTTCCTTTTATTGTTGCCGATTCTGGATACCAATCCATTGTTCGAGAAGGTGTTGACGGCTCATACGAGCAGTTACAGGAAATAAAAGTAGACGATAGCTTCTATCGTCTCTACAGAACCAATGGTGGAGCAACGACTGCATTTGGCTTAGAGTTGAGAAAGGAAGTTCCGTTTGTGCAAGGCATCAAAACGGTTATAGTGCTCTACAACAAATACGAGGCATATGAGGGCGTCTTTTCTATTGAGGAAAACAGGAGAATCAGATTGCAGATTTCCCCTTATGGCCAAGACGATAAGCCAGAAACTATCACGTTGGATATGTAAGAAAGTGTCTCGGGCTCGAAAGTCTACCCATTGATGGTGCCTTCATCTGTACCTCGAGCAATACGAAGTAAGCTCAGAATTTTCAAGAAATGAGATTTTTGAAATTGCTATTTCCACTCCCTGCAGTTTAGTGGTCTCGCGTCGAGAACAATGCTAACGATCGGCCGCTTTTGGCACAAAGCGGCCATCCCCCGAGGCAGCGTTTTCCGCTAGGGATATGTCCGCTCTGGAGATTTTCCAGCATGGCACCCACAATCCGGGAATGAATGCTTTGGGAACCGGAATTCTGGAGTCAGGCCCGGGTCTGCTGAACCAGCGCCCGGGGCGGCGCCACCACCGCCCACAGCTCCTGGTTGGCGTCGTACCACGCTGGGGCCTGGTCATAGAAAAAGGGCTCTGCCCGTTAGATACTACCGGTGTTCGTTCACAGGTCGCTGTAATCCCGGTAGTCCCATGCCGCCGGGGTGAAAACCGTCCGCCTGTCGCGATCGAAACCGGTGGCCGAGTCCTTGTCGCGCCGCTGGGAGTGCCAGCGTAACTCTCGCAGCCAGCACTCACGGCACTGCTGCCGTGCGGTGCATCCGGGTGCAGGGCTCGGCGCGGTAGTCGCTGTCGAGTTCCGCGAATTTTTCCGGGGTTTTTTCCCCTTCGTCGAGGTGTTCCCGCGCGATAATATTGTCAGGAAGCGCGCTGGTGTTCATGGAGATTTCCATCAACGGCGGCGCCTCAAATGCAATGCCCCGCGCCTCCAGCTCCCGGTAAGCCTCATCAAGAAAGCGGTTAACCTGTCCCGGTTTGCCCACCAGCGACTGGCTGCGGTCCTTGTCGTGAAAGACTACCAGGTGACGGATGGCGAAAAAATCCGGCTCGAAACGGGCAGCCTCGCGCACGAAGTCCGGCAGTTCGTGGATATTGTTCGCCATCGGGGTCCAGTAAAAGCTGAGCTTCGGCCGCCGCGCTACCTGCGTCTGTTGCCGCGCCTCATGAAACCAGGCGATGTTGTCGAGCACCTTTGCCAGCGAGGAGCCGCCGCGGTTTCGGAGGCGATACTGTCGAACATCGCCGGCGTGATTTCCGGCCGCCGGTTGTGGATGCCGTGAAGTTCCGGCGTGCCGTGCGATGAAAAGTGCGGGCACTGCAAGTTGCAGCGTGGCGTCAGCTCCAGCGACAGGGATTCCGGGTAGTGCGGCAGGCGGCCGCGGCCGAGCCTTTCGCTTTCCTCCACCTGACGGCGCACCCGCTGCCGGTTGCGGTGCCACTCGGCGCGCGCCGTCAGCGCACCGTCCGCCTCGCCGCTCACGGTGAGGACTCGCCTGACACTGAACTCACCAAGGCAAGCCGGCAGGCCGTCGATTCGCACTGCCAGATAGCGCGAGACGCGTGCCTCCTCGGGCAGGGCGACGCGTATACGCTCAAAGACATTGCGGTGATACGGCTGGAAACAAATCACCCGGGATTCGTCAAAGTCCTGGCCGCGCTCGCTGCAGTAATACAATTTGCTGTAGCGGTAATGGCGCCCGTCGGCAAAAGTGAATGCCAGCCGGATGTCGAAATCGATGTAGCGATCTCGCTCGCCAACCGTCACGACGTAGTAGCGGCTCTGGGAGCGTTTCAGCAGCCGGTAGGCAGCGCTCTGCCGCAGTCTCGGCGCCGCACTGATGACCCGGGCGGTGAGAGCATGGCGCAGCGCACCGGCATTCGCGCCCAAAGTAGTAATGAAAGACGACATGATCAACTCCCTGAACACCCGTCAGGTGATGGAATGGTGTTGATCGTGGACAGCCAGTCCCCTTCCGCGATATCGGTTTTCACGGACTTCCTCGCTGGCTGAGTGCAGATGAGGGAAAAGGGGTAAAAAAACTCCGCTCCCAAACTTCAATTCCGTCATTCGTAGTGGGTCCAGAGCCGCAATACCTTGACCGCACGTTCGTTCTCCAGCACCTGATAAACCAGTCGATGCTGGATGTTTATGCGACGCGAGTAAGCGCCGGACAGGTCACCAATTAGCTTTTCATAAGGCGGCGGGCTCGCAAAGGGGTCTTCCCTGAGAATATCCAGGAGCTCCTGCGCTTTGGGCTTAAGCCCGGACGACGCAAGTTTTTTGGCATCTCCCTGTGCCTGTTTCGTGAAGTAGAGCTGCCACATTACCAATCCAGGGTTTGATCTGTCTCGGTCAGATCAGTCACCAGCCCTTTGCGGATGGACTCACGCATGCCCGGGATGGAAACCAAAAAAAGTGTTTCGCTGATGGCATTCCAATCCTCTTCCGCCAATAAGATGGCATTGCCACGCTTCCCGGTAATGAGAATGGGTTTGTGCGTTTCTTGCGCTTCATCAATCAGCGCATAGAGCTTCGATCGAGCTTCAGTTGCGTTCAGTGTTGACATAACAAACCTCCATCTCGTCGAAGCGTACGCCTATACGTACGTTATGTCAAAGGCCGATACAGCAATGTCGAGGGGGTTTGAGCAGGGGGTTTAGTGAAAAGGGTCAGTTCCGGCTCTGCTGCACCAGCACCCAGGGCGGCACCACCACCGCCCACAGCTGCTGGTTGGCGTCGTACCACGCCAGGGCCTGGTCATCGCTCACCGGCGCCACCCTGCCCGCACTGATCCACTGCTCAAACTGCGCGGCATTGTCGAGCCCCAGCTGCACGGCCACCTCCACCAGGTCGAGGCCGGCGGCCACGCCGATCACGCAGCCGCGGGCGAAAGCGGCCTGCAACTCGTGCCAGTGGATGCGGGCCGTCTGGCCGTGGTACTGCGCGCGCAACAGCTGGGCGCGCTCGCCACCCGTCTCAGCCATAGCGCGAGTCGGCCACGAAGGGGTTGCTGCGGCGCTCCTGGCCGAAGGTGGAGGTGGGCCCGTGGCCGGGGATAAAGGTGATGTCGTCTCCCAGCGGGAACAGCCGGTCGCGAATGCTGGAGACCAGCTGCTCGTGGTTGCCCCGGGGAAAGTCGGTGCGGCCGA